>JABDJQ010000297.1 GCA_013002425.1 Gemmatimonadota bacterium | reverse complement strand
TCGTGCAGCGACTTCATGATGTTCTGCATCGTCTGGAACATCTGCTGACGCTTCTGCATCAGGCTCTGCAGTTCCGTCTGCAGCTTCTGCACGTTCGGCTTCTTGCCGCCCTGCGCGCCGTTCGCGCCCTGCGCGCCGCCCGATTTGCCGGCGCCGCCGAGAAGGTTCCCCAGCATCCCGCCGGCCTGCGAACCGAGCATCCCGCCGAGCGGTCCGCCGAAGGCCGTACCGGCCACGCCACCGGCGATCTTGCCGAGGCTGCCGAAGATCCCGCCGATTCCGCCGCCGCTCTTGCCGCCGGCGCCCTTCGCGCCTTTGCCCTGCGTCGCTTTCTCGAGCTCGCCCATCTTGTCTTCGATCTGCTTGTCGAGGAATTCGCTGAGCTTCGCCATCAGAAGCATCAGCTTGTCTTCGATCGAGAGGTTCGGGTTCGAAAGAACCGACTCGCTCGAACCGATCCCGCTCGTCGATCCGGAGTTGCCGCCGGAACCCGCGGCCGGGTTGCCCTGCGCGCCGCCGACGTTGCCGACGTTACCGAGAATCGAACCGAGAACGTTCTTGAGCGCGTTCCCGGGCGTCCAGCCGGGAGTGAACATGCGGCCGATCGAGTTCAGGAACTGCGGCTGAATGCCGTGCGGACGGCAGCCCGGGATCCGGCGATACTTCGTCGCGATCCCGTCGGCGCGGCCGTCGCGAAGGTCGGCCCGGATCGCGGCCATGTTCTTGTACATCTTGCCGCGGTAGAGATAACCGGACTTCCCGCAGCGAACCGGACGGCAGAACGAACCGGCGTACTGACGACCGGAAATGCGGCCGCGAATCTTGAGACCGAAGAAACGCTTGCCGGTGTCGTAAGACTGACCGATGCGGGCCTGGTTCCCGACGCGGCTTCGGTAAGCGTACGTGCGGCCGTGACGGTGAAGGTGCGGGCCGTGGCAATGCGAGCGACGCACGAAACCGCGGCAGAACGAACGACGACCGCGAGCGCCGGTCAGGCGATCGAGCGTTTTCGTGGAAAGTCCGCTGTTCAGATCGACGATGTTGCGAAGCGCGCCGGCGGCGTCACCGCGCGAAGCGTCGACGAGGGCGCCGATCTTGTCACCGAAGGCATCCGGAAGACCGAGGGCGTCCAGGTAACGGTTAACCTGCGTTCCAACACTGTTAGCGGCGTTCGGGTTGATCATTTTCTCTTCTCCTAAGGCAAAAAGTTTTGAGTTTCAGGAGCCGGGCGGCCCGCTACTCCTGACCTATTTGCCCTTCTTATCCAGACCCGGGGGCCCGGAGTTGCGGAGAAAACGCACGAAAATCGAGATTTTGCAGGAAATGACGGGATCGGGGCCGGATCAGGCGCCCTGAAGGTCGAAACAGGGCCCACAGGAACGGAAACTGACACCGGGGGGGCAGAAACGGGGTCCTTCAGCGGCATGACGGGCGAGGGGACTGAACGAGCGGCCGGGTTTCTACCGGCTGAGGTCGTCGACTGTTTCCCCGGCGGAATCGACCTCGGGGGCGCCGGAATCGGGCCCGTCGGGCGGGGCGATCGTACGCGCGGGAATCTCGTCGATGGCGAAAAGCCTGACCTGCGAGCGGCCGAGTCCGAACGAGCCGAGGCTCGGGGCGCCGTCGACGAATTCCGCCCAGTCATTGCTGGTGCCGAGGCGCGTCACGAGCGCGATGGTCTTCGCCCCCGATTCCCGCGCGCCGGCCGCGAGATCGTCGTACCGCCACCGGTCCTGATGCAGAATGCGATGCCGCCCGTAATGTTCGGCCTGGGGACCGAGGAACGGCAGGTTCGTCAGCACGGGGCCTTCGGGAATGCGGGACGCGTCAAGCGCCCTTCCGAACAGCACCGCACGGGGCCACGATTCGTTCTCGATCACGATTTTCTGGAGCCCGCGCGCGTGAACGAACAGATTCTGGCGCCCTTCGGTCTTCATGAACCGGAGCTTCCCGAAGGCCGGGATCACGATCAGCACGCCGACGAAGAAGAAGAGCAGACGGCGCGCGAACGGTTCGGAGATCCGCCTCATGAAAAAGCGCAGGCCGCACGCGGCGGCGAGGCCGAGGCCGAGCAGCATGTAATACGACCAGTACCAGTGCTCGTACGCCCCCTGACGAAAAATCACGAGATGCAGCAGACCGATCGCGGTCAGTCCGTACACGACGCCGCGCGGCCGCGACGCGAGCCCGATCAGCGCGAGCAGCAGAAACGAAAGGCTCGTGAGATTCAGGAGCTGCGTGGTGCTTCGAATGAAGGAGTCGACGTAGGTCACGCGCGTTTCGGACGAGGTCGCGTCGATCCCGTAGCCGCCGCTCCGCGCGATCCGGTCCCAGTCGTGCGCGGCGTCGAGCTCCACGACGCCCGAAGATCGCATCGCGAACGACTGTTTGAGTGCCGGAATCGTGAGGTCGCCGATCGCCCAGTACGTATGTCCGATGAACAGCGCGAACGCGAGCGCGGCGAGCAGGGGGAACGCGATCGTCTTGCGGATCAGAGTCGGGTCGACCCAGAACGCGTAGAGCGGGAGCAGGATGCCGAGGTAGTAAACAGGCCAGCCGAACTGCGTGCCGATCAGGAACGACAGCAGAGAAACGGCGCCCCATATGCGACTGCGGTCGCGGCGCCATCGAATGATCGAATAGACGGTAAGCAGAATGAAGAGCCCGGTCGGCGCTTCGTGATTGACCATGGCTCCGGCGAGTACGAACAGCGGTTGACAGGCGACGAGGGCGGCGGCGAGAAGCCCGAGCGAAACGCCGCCGAGATCCTTGCCGATCAGAAAGAGCAGGAAGAGCGTGAGAATCGCGCACGTGATCGCGAAGAGCCGCGCGGACCGTTCCGATTCACCCAGAATCGCGTACGTCGCGGCGACGGCGAGCGGGAGCCCGGCCGGGTGATGCACGTAATAGCGGAACTCGCCCGGCGGCAGGGCTTCGTCGTTCCGAACCGCGATCCCCTTCGTAGCGCCGAGCCCGTACTCGAGATGATTGCGCGCGGCCGTGCTGACCCATGTCCCGTTCCAGCCGCCGATTCCGTCCCACGGCTTCGACACGTCGCGGAAAAGGAGCAGCACGCCGACCACGATCACAAATACGAGCAACAGGCGTTCGATTCGACTCATGCCGCGCAGTGTAGCTCTTCGCGGCCGGGATCCAAACAAAAAGTGAAGAAACGAACCGATCTAATAGTGAAGGGAAACGTGAAAGGAAACGCATGTCCATCGCACGCGACGCATACCCGCGCGTCGGCGCTCTTCGTGTTCCGGCCTACGGTTCCTTCGAATCCACCGTTACGACCTGGAACGCGAGTCGCTTCCTGCCCACGAGCACGGTGATCTCGCAATCCTCCTCGCGGGATCCCGGATAGACGCTGTCCGCGAAGTCCGTGATCTCGCGAAAGAGCGCCACGAACGACTCGACCGAGGAGTCGGGCGCCGCCGCGGTGCGGGACGAGCGGGATGCGCGCTCGCTCTTCGTCGCTTCCATCACCGTCCGGATCACGATCTCGGGAGCTTCGTGCTCGAGCCCTCCTGTTCGGTGTTCGCAATCTCCCGCCATGTCCGCTTCGTACTCGGCCACGAAATCGCGCTTCGGCAGCTTCAGAAGAGGTCCGCACTCGGCGGGTCTCGATCGTGACGCTCGTTCTTCCGGCGCCGGATCCGTGCCCCCGTTTACGGATACGATTCCACTTACTCCCGCGATCTTCCTGCGCCGCTCACGCACACTTCCTAAATCCATCCCGCTCTCCTTCCACCGGCTGCCTGATTCACTTCCACCGCCACTTCATCGAACGCTTCATGAACGCCGTCGCTCACGGTCAGGCGAAACCGGTAATTCCCCGGCGCCTGCGGCACGAACGAGGCGCCCGGGCTCGCAGTCCCCTCGAGATAAACCGAAGGACCTGCGAGCTGCTCCCATTCCCACGTCAGAAAGATCACGGGATCGTCATCGTCGAACGACTCCGCGCCGGAGAGACGCACACGATCACCGATCTCGCCCCATTGCGCGGGCCCGGCGTCGGCGAACGGCGTCGCGTTGGCGTCATCCCCCGCACCGGTCGGGCCCTCTTCGCCGTCGGAACGCCCCCGGCGAACGATTTCACCGGCCACGATCTCGGATATGAAGCACGCGAACAGCGTCAACACGATCGCGAGCGTAAGCCCGGCTCTCCAGGATTGATCTTTCCCGCCATTCATCCCGTCCCCCCGAATCGAGTGAGCCGCTCAACCCTTGACCAGCCTCGTCCCTTCGTCGACCACCCCGCTTGAAGGATTGAGCGGCTTTCCTGTCCTTTTCACCGTTACCACGAGGTTCATCGCGTCCATGACAGAGAGACCGCAAGAGGCATACCAGATTCGGCACGTGCCGCCACATGACCGTCGGCGGGAACTTCCCGGCCCGCGAGTGAGGCCCAGAATACGGTGGGGGCTCCACAACGGCATTGGTTCCTGGTCGCGCGTCTGTCAAGATCCGATCATGATGACTGATCCGATACGCTCAAGGGGGCATTCGAAGGCGGTCTGGGCCGGCGCGCTGCTCGGCCTCGTCGTGGGGCTCCCGTTTCTGGGGAAGGCGTTTCACATAGACGACACGCATGTCTTGTCGATCACGGCGCAAATCCTCCAGGAACCGCTCGATCCGTACGGTTTTTCGATCAACTGGACGGACGACCCCGAACCCGTTTTCAAGACCTGGAACCCGCCGTTCCTGAGCTACTGGCTCGCGCCCGTCGTTTCGCTGTTCGGTTACTCAGAACCGATTCTGCACGCGGCGATGCTCCCGTTTCTGGCAATGCTGGGCGCGGGATGTGTCGTACTTGCGCGTCGTTTCGCCGGGGGAGATAACCCACCCGCCGCACTCGGCGTCGCCGCATTCGTCTTGCTCTCCCCGGCCTTGATGCCGTCCGTAAACCTGATGCTCGATGTCCCGGCGCTCGCGCTCAGCGCGGCAGGGGCCGCGCTGTTCGTCACCGGTTCCGATGCCGGGAGTCGCAAGCGACTTCTGACCGGCGCGGCGCTTGCGTCGCTCGCCGTGTTGACGAAGTACTCGGCGGCAACCGTACTTCCCGCGCTCGCCGTGTACTCGATTTCGTTTCGCAGACGGCCTGACGCGATCGCGCTCATTCCTCCGATCACACTTGCGTTGCTCTGGACGTGGCAGAACTTCGCATTTCACGGAGAGTCGCACTTTCTTCACCTGATTGGCGGCCGCACCTCCGAAGCCTGGATTCGCGCCTGGCCCGAGAAGGGATTACTTGCGATCGCGATCGCGGGATCGTGTCTCTTTCTGGCTCCGGTTATCGCAGGCCGTTCCGGAAGAGCCTGGGGCACAGGCATCGCGGCAGGGGGGCTCGCGGTCGCGGCTGCGCACCTCTGGTTCGGTGGGTGGCCCGGTACGCTGTTCGCCATCGGTTGCGCACTCGGCGCGGCTCTTCTGGCCCTGGCCATGGCTACGCTGCTTCGGCGAGGTGATCGGCGCGAATCGATCTTTCTCGGAACCTGGCTGCTGTTGCCCTTCCTGTTCAGCGTATTCTTCGTTCCGTTCCAGGCTGTCCGCCACTTCCTGCCATGGCTCGTCCCGCTCTCGCTCATCGCATGGCGCGCCGCCGAAAGCACGAATCGGACGTTGCGCGTCATCATTCTCGGCGCACAGGCCCTGGTTGCCGTTATCGTTTCGCT
>JABDJQ010000291.1 GCA_013002425.1 Gemmatimonadota bacterium | reverse complement strand
GCCCGTACCAGGACGAAGACTCCGACTACGCGGCCGTCATTCCGATCTTCAGCCGCGCGCTCCTGACCGGCGAAGCACCCGTCATCTACGGCGACGGCAAACAGACGCGCGACTTCACGTTCGTCGGCAACGTCGTGCAGGCGAACCTGCTCGCGGCCGAACGCGAACAGGCTGTCGGGAAAATCATGAACGTGGCGTGCGGCGGAAGTTACGACCTCAATTATCTTCTCGAAAAACTGCAGCGCGCCTACGACACGAATATCAAAGCCGTCTACGAAGATCCGCGCACGGGCGACGTCAAGCACTCCAAGGCCGACATCTCGCTCGCGCGCGAAGCACTCGGTTACGAGCCCGCGACCGGATTCGAGGAAGGGCTGAAAGAGACCGCGGAATGGTACCTCCGAAAAATATCGACCGCTCAATCGAATCCGAATTCATGAATCCGGTTTCGAGCGCAGACCGCCGTAATCGCATCGGCTGGGACGTCATCGAAGCGCTCAGCGTCGGTGTGATCCTGTTCGAGTTCGACGGCACGATTCGCGAGATGAATTCGGCCGCGGCGCGCGTGCTGGACATCGACAGAAAATCATCGCTCGGCAGGAAGTTCACGTCCGTGCTTCCCTCGGACAGCGTGATTCGACAGATCATGCAGAGCACGTGCAGAATGGGCCGCTCCGTGGCCGACGTCATGGGGCGCGTTTCGGAGAAACACGACGCGAACGCGATCCGCTGCCGCACCACGGTGCTCCGCAGGAAAGACGGCGACCTCTACGGCGCTCTCTGCCACTTCGAGGACGTCAGCGATCTGAACAGCATGGAAGCCGCCGTCCAGCAGCTCGACCGGCTCGCGACGATCGGCCGTTTCGCGTCGGGCATCGCGCATGAAATCCGCAATCCGCTGATGGGCATCTACGCCGGCGTGCAGTTTCTCGAGAAGACGCTCGAACTCGCGTCTTCGAAGCAGAAGACCACGTTTACGATCATTTCCGACGAAGTCGAACGCCTGAACCGCATCGTGACCGACCTGCTCGGCGCGGCCCGTCCGCCCGAGCCCGAACTCCGCACGGTCGATCCGAACGCGGTGCTCGAGAAAGCGCATCAGCTTCTCGAAGACGAGGCGGAACGCGCGGGCGTTACGCTCACAATCGACACAGACGAAACGCTTCCCGGGCTCGCGCTCGATCCCGATCTCGCCACGCAGGTACTGCTGAACCTCGGGCGAAACGCCATTCAGGCGTCGGGGGAGAACGGCAAAGTCCAGCTCAGCTGCACTCTCTCGTCCGGATCGCCCCACGAGGGGATGCTTCCGCGCGAAGGAAGTCCCGCCGGCATCGAATTCAAGGTGCGCGACAACGGCCCCGGCGTTCCCGCGGAAGAACTCGAGACGATCTTCGAACCGTTCCAGACGTCCAAGAAGAGCGGCACCGGCCTCGGCCTCTATATCTCGTATCAGATCATGGAACGCCATCGCGGCGCGCTCTGGGTGGAGAGTGAAGTGGGCCACGGCGCCGAGTTCGTCGCGCGCTTCCCGTATCAGACGCCGCCGGACGACGCGGAGGTGCGCGCGTGAAAGGCACTATTCTCGTCGTCGACGATCACGATTCGATCCGACACTTCCTGAGCGAAACGCTCGAAGCCGACGGCCACACGGTCGCGGCCGCCGCGAACGCGGCGGAAGCGCTGCAGGCGTTCGCCGAGCGCGATCCCGACATCGTGCTTCTCGACATCAATCTCGGCTCCGACTCCGGCTTCGACGTGCTCGAGCAGATCCGGGCCCTCCGGTCGGATGCCACCGTCGTCATGATCACGGGGAACGCCGAGATCCGATCCGCCGTCGACGCCATGCGCCTCGGCGCCGTCGACTATCTCCCGAAACCCGTCGACTTCGATCATCTGCTCCTCGTGATCGACCGCATATTGCACCAGCAGAAGAAGTCGCAGGTGCTCGACCGCCTGCAGCAGTCGCGCCGCAAAGAGTTCGGCATCGACTTTGTGACGGGCGAGAACAGCAAGATGCAAAAAGTGATCGACCTGCTTCGCCAGGTTGCGGTAAGCGACACGACGACCGTGCTGATCGAAGGGGAGTCGGGCACCGGGAAGGAGCTGATCGCGCACATTCTGCATCAGCTCGGCAATCGCGCGGAAGGACCGCTGCTCGACATCAACTGCGCGGCGCTTCCCGAAGAGCTGCTCGAAAGCGAACTCTTCGGGCACGAAAAGGGCGCGTACACCGACGCCCATCAGCAGAAGAAGGGGCTTCTCGAGCTCGCGGACAACGGCACGCTCTTCCTCGACGAAGTGGGGGAGATGAGCCTCGCGATGCAGGTCAAACTGCTCCGCGTTCTCGAAAAGCGCCAGTTCCGGCGCGTGGGCGGCGTCAAAGACATTTCCGTCGACGTCCGCATCGTTTCCGCCACGAACCGTAATCTCGCGAAGGAAGTCCAGGCCGGGCGCTTTCGCGAAGACCTCTATTATCGTCTGAAGGTCGTGCCGATCGAGCTCCCGCCGCTTCGCGAGCGGGGCGACGACATCACGCTCGTCGCGACCCACTTTCTCGAGCAGTTCAATCAGCAGTTCCGAAAATCGTTCCGCGGATTCACGGAGGGCGCACTCCGCACATTGCATGAATACTCCTGGCCGGGTAACATTCGGGAAATGCGGAACCTGATCGAACGGACCGTGCTTCTGAACAACGGGGAGCGCGTCGACCGCGCGATGCTCGGGCTCGAAGAGGCGGCAGGCGGGGAGAGCGATCCCGGCATGCAGGCCATGATGGACGTTCTCGACGGCAAAATTCCGGCCGAAGGGTTCCCGCTCGAAGAGACGCTCAATCTGATCGAAAGGGAGATCATTTGCCAGGTCAACGAACGCGTTCAGGGGAATCAGACCCGCGCCGCCAGAATCCTTCACATGAACCGCGACAAGCTCCGTTACAGAATGAAGCAGTACGGTATCGATCGCGAGTCGCCCGTCTCCTGACAACTGCCTCAGCTTCCCGTTTCCCGCGCGTCCCGTCGCTCGCTCTTCTGCTCGTTACGTTTCTCCTCACCGGATGCGGCTACAGTCTTTCCTCGAAATCGAATCCTCATATCAGCACCGTCGCCGTCCCGATCTTCGAGAACGAAACGCTCGAAAAGGGCGTCGAGGACATGCTGACCGAGGAGATCATTGCGGTTCTTCAGCAGAACCAGCAGCTCAAGCTCACCGACGAGAAGCGAGCGGATTCCGTGATCTACGGCACGATCGTCGACTACAAACGCACGCCCTACTCGTACGACTCCGGCGAAAACGTCCAGCAGTACAAAGTGGAGATCTTCGCGCGCGTCGAATATGAAGACCGCAAGAAGCAGAAGACCCTCTGGAAAGCCCCCCGCATGCTCGGCTGGTCCACCTACTTTGCACTGCCCGTAGCAGGCGAGGAAGTGGAAGAAGAAGTCGACGCCCAGCAGCGCGCCGTCGAGAAGCTCGCCGAAGACATCAAGACGAAGACGGTCGAAGGGTGGTAGAAGCGGGGACGAGATTCGGATTCGGCGAGCTCTGAAGAGGGAGGTCGGCGGGTCCTGTCACGGCGGAGAGCCCACCGCTTCGCAGGCTCCGCGGCGGGCGCCCGCTCCGCCGCGCCACCCGCCGAGTTCACAACTTGTTAGGCGCGCACGTCCGATCCCGTCCTGAGGGCGTGAGGAATCCGGAGGGGGAGGGGAGTCGGAGGTTTGTAGAGCAAGCGGCTGTTAACCGCTG
>JABDJQ010000289.1 GCA_013002425.1 Gemmatimonadota bacterium | reverse complement strand
ATGGAACCCCGACGAGGCGCGCGAATCCGCGCGCGAACTACTCCCCGACACGCGGATCGACTGCAGCGACGGCGGCTGCGACGACACCCCGACAGCGATCGACTTCGGCGCCACGCTCGGCTGGATCGACGGGCGCATCGTGTTTCAGGACGCCACGCTCGCGGACGCCGTCGCGGAACTCGAACGCATTTACGACGCGCACATCGTGTTGCGCGGAGAGGGGATCGCCGCCCGCACCATTTCCGGCACCTTCGAAAAGAAGGCCGTATCGACCATTCTGGATCAGGTCTGCGTTTCGCTCGACCTGACACTCACGATCGACTCGTCACGCTTCGTCATCAGCCCGTAGCGCATGGCGATCCGGGGCGCGACCGACGACCAGCTAGCCACGCGCGTACGGAAATCCGATCACCGCGCGTTCCAGGAACTCTTCTACCGGTACTACCGGATCCTGCACCATTTCTTTCAGGCGCGCGCGTCCGACCGTGAGCTCGCCGCGGATCTCAGCCAGGAGACCTTCGTCCGCCTCTGGTCGCAGCGCGAGGCGCTCGACCCCGAAAATTCCGTCAAAGCCTATCTCTTTCGCACCGCCCGGAACCTCCTGATCGATCACTACCGCAAGCAGCAGGTGCGGCGCGATTACGAAGAGTACGAGGCGAGCGCCGCCCCCCGCGTCTCCCCGCCCGACCACTCCGGCATGCTCGCCAAGGAGATCGAAAAGAGTATCGGCGGCCTCCCCGAGCCCCAGCGCGAGGTCTTCACGATGAACCGTTTCGAGGGCGTTTCCTATCGCGAGATCGCCGAAGTCATGGGCGTCAGCGTCAAGACCGTCGAGAAGCGCATGAGCGACGCCCTCAAAACCCTGCGCCGCGAAATTTACGAAAAAAGCGACACGAAAACGTAGGGTGTTCCCCCCTTCAGCCGTATTCATGGGCAGAAGAGAGAGGAAAACTACTGCTGATCTTTTGTCGGCGAGGATGTAGAGGACCGGGATGGGGGTCGCTCGTCGTAAATCGTCCGGCGGTATCTCATAACCTCTCTTTGCCGTCCCCGTAGGTAATACCCTGGGCCGCGGGGACGGCCTTCTTCTTTCCGCCTGCGATCTTCGATTCCCTCGACCAGCCGAAATGCATGTCATGTCCGGCGCCCCCGCCTGATACAATCCGGCCATTCTCATGCAAGCAACCCGCGACCAAGACAAAGCGATTCGAGCCTGGTGTTTCTACGACTGGGCGAATTCCGCCTTCGCCACGACCATCATGGCCGCCGTGCTCCCGATCTTCTACGCGAACGTGGCCGGCGCCGAACTGCCCGGGCACCAGGCGACCGCGTACTGGGGCTATACGACCGCCATCGCGCTCGCGCTTGCGGCCATACTCTCGCCCATCGCGGGGGCCGCCGCCGACGCCGCGCGGGCGCGCAAGAAGATGCTCGTCGCCGGCGCTCTGATCGGGGCCGCGATCACCGGTCTTCTCGCGACCGTCAGCCACGGCCAGTGGCTCAAGGCGTCGCTCGTCTTCATCGCCGCCCAGCTCTTCTTCGTGATCGCGAACGTCGCCTACGACTCGCTGCTCCCTCATGTCGCGCGCGGGCGCAATCTCGACCGCATCTCGACCCGCGCCTACGCCCTCGGCTATCTCGGCGGCGGCCTGCTGCTCGCGATCAACATGGCCATGATCCTGTTCCCCGAAAAGCTCGGCATCCCGAACGCGGGCGTGGCGGTGCGATTGACGTTCGTCACGGTAACCGTTTGGTGGGCCGTCTTCACGATTCCATTAATACGACACGTGCGCGAGCCGGGGGCGGGAACCGGAATCGAAACGGAACCGAGAACGGGAACGGGGCACGATGCGGAAGCGGGTCCTGGCG
>JABDJQ010000282.1 GCA_013002425.1 Gemmatimonadota bacterium | reverse complement strand
CGTCCGAGGGGTCGATCGCGATGCGGCCGATGTAGCGCGTGTTCGTGAGTCCGAGGTGCGTCCATGTCGCGCCGCCGTCCGTCGTCTTCCAGACGCCGTCACCCCCATACGCCACGCTGCCGCCGCCGGGGTTCGCCTCGCCGGTGCCGACGTAGAGCACGTCGAAATCGTTCGGGTCGACTGCGAGGGCGCCGATCGAAAGCGAGCCCCGGTCGTCGAAGATCGCGGTCCAGTTCGCGCCCGCGTCCGTCGATTTCCAGACACCGCCCGAAGCGGCGGCGAGGTAGATTTCGTTCGCGTTCGAAGGATTCCCGACTACGTCGGTGACGCGGCCGCCGACATTCTCGGGCCCCACGCCCTCCCAGTCTGTCGCCACGGCGCGTTTCGCGAACCCGGTATCGCCCTGCTGCGCCGCGTTCGCGTCCGGGCGCGCCGCTTCCGCGCGCATGCGGCGCGTGTGCTCGATCGCTTCGCGGCGCACGTCGTAGTCGATCGTGCCCGACGGCCAGGCGCGTTGCTGGAAGAACCAGTCGTTCGGAACGCCGGGACCGCGCGGCGGCACGAAGTCGTTCTCGTGCGTAGCGGCGAGCCAGGCGAAGTAAAGCAGGGCCGGGGAGAGGGCCAGGGGGAGCCAGCGCAGTGCGGAGCGGCGCATGGTGTTACTCCTTGTTGTGTGAATGCTTCATTATATCATGGATGAGAAGCGGAGCGGGGCCGGCGGCTCGCATGGATACGGAACGAAACGCCCCCGCATCATGGAGATCAGCTGACAGGAAAGCCTTCGGCGCTTTTCACGCGCTCGGCCTGCTGGATGTGACGACGGTCGTGCACGGTGTGCATCTCGAAGAACTGACCGAGCGACAAACGAATGAAGCGAGAGACCGGCGACGAGAGCTTCACCTTCGCGAGATGCAGTCCGTCGGCTTCATGCAGGCGCGCTTCCGTCGTGTCGAGTTCCTCGCGAAACGCCGCCAGCTCGTCCGCCGGGTCACGGAGATCGCGCGGCTGGAACATGCCGGGCGCCTTCGCGCGCATCTTCTTTTTGTCGGGATCCAGATACGCAATGGCCCACTGCATGAACCACCCGTGTTTGAACGGGCCCGTTCCTGTCATGCCGCGTTCTTTCGCCGTTCGAAGCGCATGCTCGGCGTTGGCCGAGTATGCCTCGTTCGCGCGGTTCAAGTGGGCGATACATTCGAGCATCGACCAGCGCCCGGCTCCGGGACGCCACGTCAGCTGCGCGGGAGAGAGCCCCGCGATCAACTCTTCGAAACGGGCGCGGTTCGCCTCCAGCTCCTGCCGGCGCCGCTCGAGCTCCGGCTCACGAAACGATCGGCCCGGTTCAGCCCCGGTCTTCGATTTCATCGCCCCTTCGCTCCTTCCCTCGCACAACAGTTGACGCAACATGCGCATTCCGGGCAAAGTATACGCATGCAGATCGGAATCATATCGGACATACACGACCGGCGGGACAACCTGCGCACGGTGCTCCTCACGCTGGAGGAATGCGACGCGCTCGTCTGTCTCGGCGACCTTTGCGCGCCATTCATTGTAAACGATCTCGCACAGGGCTTCCCGCGCGACATCCATATCGTGTTCGGGAACAACGACGGCGACCTCATGCGCATCGAGCGGAACGCGGCCGCCGCCTGCAATGAAGAGCGTCAGGTCATTTTTCACGGGGAATTCGCGGAGCTCTCGTTCGAAGGCAAACGCTTCGCGCTGATTCACTACGACTCGATCGGCCGCGCTCTCGCGCGATCCGACCAGTACGACGTGGTCTGCTTCGGCCACAATCACGAACACGAAGTGACCATGGACGGCGATACCGTGCTGATCAATCCGGGCGAAGTGCACGGGCTCGTCAAAGGCGTGGTTTCCGCCTGCATCTACGATACGGAGACGGGCGACGCCGACATTCTGATCTACTAGCCACGCCCGCGCACGCGGCTTCCCTGCCGGGAGAGCACTTTTTCCGGACCGCCGCTGCCCTTACTTCGGAAACTCCACTGTGAACATCGCGCCGCCGCCGGGCGCATCGCCGTAACGGATCCTGCCCGACTGCGCGCGCACGAGATTGCGGACGAGCATGAGCCCGAGTCCGAGCCCTTCGGGCGTTTCCCGCTCGCCGCGCTGAAACGCGCCGAACATCCGGCGCCGTTCCGAAGGGACGATGCCGGGTCCGTGATCGATCACGGAAAGCGCGACCGTGCGGTCCGCGTCTTCCACGAGAACGTCGATCGTGCGATCGTCGCTGTCGCGCGAATATTTCTCGGCGTTGTCGATCAGGTTCTGCAGAATCTGGAAGAGCGCGTCGCGATCGAAAAGGGCAGGCGCGGCGCCCTCGAGACGCAGCCGGAGTTTCGCCCCGGCGGCTTCGAGCGCCGGCTGGATCTTCGCGGCGCATTCGCGCACGGCGCCGGCCAGATCCGCGCGCTGCGGGCTGAGGCGCAGGCCGTCACGCTCGATCTGCGAATAGTTCAAGACGTTCGTGACGACGCGGCCGAGCCGATCGGCTTCGGACGAAATATGCGACGCGTACTCCGCGCTCTTCTCCGCATCGCCGAGTCCCTTCGCGAGCATGTCGCTGTAGAGCCTGAGCCCCGCGAGCGGCGTCTTCAGTTCGTGCGCGGCCGAGGCCGCGAAGCGCGCCCGCTCGTGTGAAACGCGATCGGTGTGCCACAGCAGAAGCACGACCGCGCAGGCGACGAGCAGCGTGGCGCCCCCGACAAACCCGAACGTGCGGTGAAAGCGCGCGATCGACTGATCGCCCGTGAGCGACGCGAGGCGAACCGCCTCCGACGCGTCGACACGCACGATCCAGTTGAGGCCCTCGATCGGCACGGGGGCGCTTCCGATCTCATCGTCCCCGCGCCCGGCCCAGGTGCCGTGTATCAGTTCCGCCGGAAACCTGCTGTCGTGAAACAGACGCTGCACGGTAACGCCGTCGATGAAAAAACCCTGCAGATATTGTCCGCTCGCTTCCTCGCAATGGCGAACCGCCGTCAGCACGGGACTGCCGCCGAACTCGATCTCGACCCAGCGAAGCGGCTCGACGCGAATAACCCGTTCCTGGCGCGCGCCGTCGCTCCAGATCGCCGCGGCCTGGGCGACGCCGGGCAGAGGATGCGCGGTCCGCCGCGCCGAAACGAGTTCGAAATAGTCGCGATAGTCAGATTCGAGGTGGTCGCGCAGCTCCCAGCAGCTGTTCGGAACGTCCGCCTGGCCGGGGTCTCCCGGAAGCGCCACGCGGCCGTCGGGCGCCATCTCGAAGTACGACAGAATCAGATCGTCCGAAGCTCCCGCGGCGAGCAGCGACGGGCGCGTCACGGCGCAGTCGCACTGACTCGCGGGGTCGATGTATTCGGCGCGGTAGTGATGGGCCGGGCGGCGGCTCTCCGCCGAGCGGAGCGCTTCGAGACGCGTCGCCACGCGTTCCGCGAGCCGCGAAGCGGTCTGCTCGACGCGCAGCTTCACGAGATCGACATGCTGCGCCGCTTCACGCGTCGCCGAACGAAGCCCGAGCGCGTACCACGCCGCGCACGGCAGAATCACCGCGAGAAAGACGAGCGCGAACAGCAGCGTGGTGCGGTGGCGGCGCATCAGTAGATCTCCGTCCAGGCGTAGCCTACGCCCTTCACCGTGACGACGATCTTCGGATCCGCCGGGTTCGACTCGATCTTCTGTCTGAGGTTGGCAATGGTCATGTCGACCGTGCGCGTTTCGAGCGTCGCCGGCGCGCTCCACACTTTCTCGAGAAGCTCCGCCCGCGTCACGGCCCGGTCTCTGTGCTGGTGAAGCAGCTTCAGGATGGCCGCCTCTTTCGCTGTCAGATTGATCTCGTCCTCGCCCCGCACCGCAATGCAGCGCGCGAGATGAAAACGAACGCCGTCCATTTCGATCGGACCGTTCGTCTCCTCGCCCATCGCGAGACGCCGCCCGACGCTCTCGAGCCTCGCCAGCAGTTCGCTCGCGCCGAACGGCTTCGTGATGTAGTCGTCCGCCCCGGACTGCAGACCCGCGACCTTGTCGTCCTCCGCCCCCTTCGCCGTCAACATGATGACGTAGAGCTCGGGCCGTCGTTCGCGAATCTTCTGACAGACTTCGATGCCGTCACGAATCGGAAGCATGAGATCGAGAAGGACGATGTCGATCGAGGGGTCTTCGGCAAGAGTGAGTCCCGCGTCGCCGTCTTCCGCGGACACGACCGTGTAACCGGCATTCGCCACGAGGTCGATCAGGGCCTTTCGAATGGAGGCCTCGTCTTCGACGATCAGGACTTTACGTGTGGGCTCGCTGTTCATGAGTCGTTCTCTATTTTATCAGGTCTGTCGAACGCCGGCTTTGTCAATGATACGTAAAACATGGGCCTGAGTCCCCCCCATACGGCAACCGGCGCTTTACTCGGTAGTCTTCAATCTCTATTCTCTCCTGATGACAACCGAAATCGGGATCTTGTTCGCTCTGATCGCCACCATGGCATACGTGTTCTTTACCGAGAAAATCCCGATCGATCTCACGGCGTGCATCGGGCTTCTCATCCTGGTTCTGGCACATTTCGTCACTCCCGCCGAGGCGTTTGCCGGATTCGCGTCGCCCGCCGTCATCACGATGGGTTCCATTTTCTTCGTCTCGACGGCGCTGCTCCGCACCGGAGTCGCCGATGCCGTCGGCGGTCTCGTCTACCGATGGATCGGCAACCGCGAGACTCTGCTCATCGTAACGGTCATGCTGGTTTCCGCCCTGCTCTCGGCTTTCATGAACAACATCGCGGCCACGGCCATGCTTCTTCCCGCCGTTTCGAGCATCTCCCGGAAATCGGACGTTTCACCCTCACGCCTGTTCCTCCCACTGGCATTCGGAGCGATCCTCGGAGGAATGCTGACGCTTGTGGGGACGCCGCCCAATATTCTGGCCGCAGACATGCTGAGCGAGCGCGGACTGGAGCCGTTCGACCTGTTCGATTTTACACCCCTCGGCCTGATTCTCGTTTCAACGGGAGTCCTCTACATGGTCCTGGCGGGCAGGCGACTTCTTCCTCATCGCAATATCAGCTCCCTCGCGTCCACTCACAGGGAGCTTGCAAAAACGTACCGCCTTACGGAAGACATGTTCTCCATCCGGATTCCGGTCGGCTCGCGGCTCGACGGAAAAACGCTTGCAGAAACGGGATTCGCCACCGCTCTCGGCCTGCAGATAGTCGGCGTCGTGCATGCGGGGCGCAAGCAACTCGCGCCGGATGGAGCTACGGTGCTGCGCGAGGGAGACCAGTTGCTCGTAAAGGGCCTGCGCGCGGACATGAAAGAGCGTCTCCGTGTCGGCGACGTCGAGATACAGGAGCATGACGTTTACGACAGCTTTTCGAAAGCGGCGGGGAGAATGACCGGGTTGACTGCCGTGATCAAGCCCGAATCCCAGCTCGTGGGCAAGACACTCAGGGGGATCGGCTTCCGCAGGGAATTCGGTACGGTCGTGGCGGGCATTCGCCGTGGCGCCCGGCTCATGGACACGCAGCTCGCGGATCTGCGCTTCCGGGTCGGCGACGAGCTTCTGGTGCTCGGGCCGCCGGATCGGATCGAATCGCTCGGCAGACGAAGCGATCTGCAGGTTTCCTCGCGCGGGCTCTCCGCATTTCGCAATCTCGAAGGGCACATCTTCCTTCTACGCGTGCCGACCGGGTCCGCCCTTTCGTCGATGACGATCGAAGAGAGCCGGCTCGGCGAACTCACCGGACTCGCGGTTGTCGCGATCATGCGTGGAGAGGAGATGATGCCCGCGCTCGACCCGAAAGATACGATTCAGCCGGCCGATCGGCTGCTCGTCATCGGCGACCCTGACCGCATCAGGAGGATCGCGCTTCTCGGGAACGTGCAGATCGAGCAGAACGTGACGGATTCGGTCATCATGAGCGATGACATCGGACTCGTGGAGGCAGCGGTTTCGCCACGCTCGAACGCAGCGGGACGGACGCTGACGGACCTGCGCTTCGCCGAGAAGTACGGCCTGCAGGTCCTGGCGATATGGAGGGAAGGCGAGCCCCTTCACGCGGGACTCGCGAATACGCCGCTCCGCTTCGGCGACGCTCTGCTCGTGCAGGGGCCGTGGAACAAGATTCACATCTTCGGTTCCGACCCGAACTTCGTCACTCTCTCCCGCCGAGCGCAGGAACCGGCCAATACCGCGAAAGCCCCGTTTGCTGTCGGTGGATTGCTGCTCATGATCCTGATGGTCGTTACGGGGTGGCAGCCCGTTCACATCGCAGCGTTCGCCGGCGCGGTGTTCGTCGCCGCGAGCGGCGCCATCACGATGCTGGAGGCGTATCGCGCCGTGGAATGGAGAGCGCTTTTCCTTGTGGCGGCGATCCTGCCGCTCGGGATTGCCATGGAACGCACGGGCGCCGCGATGTTCCTCTCCAGCACGGTCATCGACCATACCGGCTCGTACGGACCTTACGCGGTCCTCGCCGGACTCGTCCTGCTTTCGAGCTTGCTGAGCCAGGGCCTGGACGGCGCGCCGGCGGTCGTGCTGCTGGCGCCGGTTTCGATTCAGGCGGCGCAACGGATGGGGATCAATCCCCATACGCTCATGATGGGGATCACACTCTCGGCATCGGTGGCGTTCATGACACCGTTCAGCGCCAAGGCGGGCCTTCTTGTAATGGGCGCCGGCGGATACCGGGTCTCGGATTTCCTCAAGATCGGTACGCCGCTGACGATTCTGCTGCTCGCGATGCTCGTATTCCTCGTGCCCGTCTTCTTTCCCTTTTAGGAACGGCATCCGGGCGCCACGCCTGCCCTTCCTCACTGACTCTGCGTGGGCACCTCGCCGGCGGTCGGGCTCAGATCCTTGACCGTCGGTTGTCTGCGTCGCTGGGCCTTCGGCGGCAGCAGGCCGCGCATCGAATCCAGCTTCCCGAAACAGAGCAGGCGATCTTCCGCCTGCAGCGTGCGGTCGCTGCGCGGATTCGGGATCACGACCGTACCGCGATAGAGCGTGAGAACGTTGATGTCACTTGCTCTCAAATTGGTCTCCACGATCGATTTGCCTTCGAAGTTCGAGCCTCTGGGAATGTGGATCTCGCTCACTCCATAGCCTTTGCTCACCGTGAGGCGCTGCCGGATGTCGATCTCGGGGAAGTCGACGCGCGCGGCGATGTATTCGACCACGGCTCCCGCGATATCGAGTTTCGTGGCGGTTTCGATTCCCTCGAGTCCCGGCGAAGAATTGACCTCCATGATCTGCGGCCCGGCCGCGCTCTCGAGCATGTCAACGCCCGCGACCCGCAGGCCCAGAATC
>JABDJQ010000053.1 GCA_013002425.1 Gemmatimonadota bacterium | reverse complement strand
AAGGGGGCGGCCCCGCGCGCTCCGATGCTGTAGGATGCGAAGTATGAAACTACGCACGATCATGGTTTCCGGCCGCGAGCGCGATCTGGCGTTCGCCTGGAACGAACAGTTCGCGCCCCATGTCGGCGCTCTCAAACGGCGCGCGTTCGAAGAACTCCTCGACAAGGCGACGGGCGCGTTGTTCGTCGAGCACGACGGGGTAGTCGCCGGCTTCCTCGTGATCTTTCGCGAAGGGGCCGATTACGACAGCGAGAACTACCGTTACTTCGACGCGAAGTACGATTCGTTTCTCTACGTCGATCGCATCGTCATCGCCGCATCGTTTCAACGCCAGGGTATCGGGCGCGCCGTTTACGAAGAACTCGAACGTATGGCGCGCGAACAGGGCGCCGCGAAGATCGCGTGCGAAGTGAACGTGAAGCCGCCGAATCCGGATTCCATCGTGTTTCACGAGAGCCTCGGTTTTCGTGAAGTGGGAAGACAGGATACGTGCGGCGGCGAGAAGAGAGTCGCTCTGCTCGTGAAGGACTGCGACTGACGAGAGATACGGGCATGATTTCGCTGACGGAGAATACGGATCTCACGATCGTTCGCATGGACGACGGCAAGGCGAACGCCATGAGCCTCGCGTTCTGCGAGAAGCTCACCGAAACGATGCGCGCCGCGGAAGCCTTGAAAAGGCCCGTCGTTCTGACGGGCGCGGGGCGCATCTTCTCGGCCGGGGTCGATCTGCCGCTTCTCGTACGCGAGGGGGAAGAGTACGTGCGCGCGTTTCTGCCGGCGCTCGACCGCGCGTTCGCGTCTGTCGCCTTCGCGTCCGTTCCCGTTGTCGCGGCCGTGAACGGACACGCGATCGCCGGCGGATGCGTTCTCACGTGCGCGTGCGACTATCGTGTTCTGGTCGATCGCGGGGCGAGCATCGGCGTACCCGAGCTTCGCGTCGGCGTGCCGTTTCCGCATCTCCCGTTCGAGATCATGCGCGCGAGTCTGCCGCCGGAGCACTTTCGCGAAGTCGTGCTGCTCGGCAGGAACTACGACCCGGCGGGTGCGCTCGCTCATGGCCTCGTCGATATCCTGGAGCCGGCCTCCGCGCTTCTCGAAACGGCGGAGGAGACGGCGCGGCAACTGGGCTCCGTACCCGCGGCCACGTTCCGTTTCACGAAGGAGCAGCTTCTGGCGCCGCTGCGCGCCCGGCTGCGGGAGGCCGCGAAGACGGACGGCGAAGCGCTCGCGCTCTGGACGAGCCCGGCCGCCGCGGCCGCGATCACGAAGTTCATCGAAACGACGATTCGGGGCAAAGCACGGCCCTCGAGCACCGAAGAGACTGTTTGACGCACCAGGCGCGATACCGTTCGGAGGAAAGACGATGGCAGATGGAAAGAACGTACTCGGCGGCGAGCTCGCCCCCTGCTCGAAGGACCCGCTCACGGGGTTCTATCGCGACGGATGCTGTCGCACGGGCCCCGAAGACCGCGGCCTCCACATCATTTGCACACGCGTGACCGACGAGTTTCTCGCGTTTTCGAAACGGACCGGCAACGACCTCAGCACGCCGGTGCCGCAATACGGGTTTCCGGGGCTGAAAGACGGCGACCAGTGGTGCGTGTGCGCGGAGCGGTGGAAGGAAGCGTATGACGCGGGCGTCGCCGCGCCGGTCGTGCTCGAAGCAACGCATGTTTCGGCGCTCGAGTTCGTTTCCCTCGACGCGCTCAAGAAGCACGCCGTGAAAGGATCGCCGTGATGGACCTGAAAGCGATCATCGCAGGATTCAAGCGGAACGGGGCGGCGATCGAAGCCGCGTACGAAGGCGTTTCCACGGAAGGATTGCGCTGGAAGCCGAACGAGAAGAAGTGGTCGCTTCTCGAGATACTCTGTCATCTCGCGGATGAGGAGAAGCGCGACTTTCGAACGCGCGTGCGCCTGACGCTGGAAGGGGCGGGCGACAAGTGGCCCCCGATCGACCCCGAAGGATGGGTGACCGAGTTCCGTTACAACGAGCAGGATCTTGCGGCCGTACTGACGCGCTTCCGTGACGAGCGGGCCGAATCGCTCCGCTGGCTCCGATCGCTGAAGAAACCGGACTGGGAGATCGCGCACGAACACCCCTCCCTCGGCCGGATGCGCGCCGGCGACCTGCTCGCTTCCTGGGCGGCGCACGATCTGTTGCACTTGAAGCAGATCGCGCGCACGAAAGCCATGCTGCTCGCGCACGATCTCAAACCCTTCTCCGCGCGTTACGCCGACCCCTCTCTGGGAGATTGACCCGTGAAGCATCCGACGCGCTTCGCATTGAAATGCCGGCGATCCTGACGCTTCTGTCCGGGAGCGCGATCCGTCCGGCGATTGCGCTCGTGCCGCGGATGGCGCACCAGCGGCCCGGCCGCCCCGCCGCCCGGCGCCGCAATTGTTTCGGGATCGATTCAGGATCTGGTAAACTGCAGCTATCTATCTATCGACTCGAAAACCGACATCCGTGGGGGAGATCATGCCGGGACGCCTCATTGCACCATTGCTTCTGTTTTCCATGCTTCTGGGCGGAACTTCCGCGGAAGCCGTCGACCCGAACGGCGGTTTCGGCGGCGGACCGATCGCCGGAACGCTGAACGTGCAGGTCATCGACGGACTGACGGGCGCTCCGATCGAGGGCGCCTTCTGCCAGGTCGGCGAGGCGCCCGGCGCGCCGTTTGCCGCGAATCTCGGATTCACGAACGCGGGCGGCAACGTGACGTTCAATGACGCCGCGCTGACCGGAGCGCAGACCGTGAGCGTCGGCAAGGAAGGGTACAAGTACTTCACGGTGTTCGATATGAACGCGAACACGATGATCCTGCCGATTCTCGAGTACGACGCCGAAGTGCAGAAGTCCGTCTACGACGGCGTCGTGAACGGCGTCGACTTCAGTAACAACGACGGGAGCTTCGACCTCGCGATCGTGCTCCCGACGATCGGCATCGGGCAGATCACGAGCCTCGCGAACTTCGGCGCATTCGCGCCCATTGTCCTCGACACCTTTCCCCTGATCGGCGAAACGGGAGTCCCGGGCATTCTGTATATGCCGTTCCAGGTCGAGTTCCTGTTCATCGGCGTCGACCGCACGCCTTACTTCATCAATCTCGAAACGAACACGACACAGGATCTGTTCGCGCTGAACGGCCGCATTCCGACGGACGTGCTGCTCGACGGTCTCGGCGGCGCCGAACTCGACTTTCTTTCGCTCGCGCAGGACTTCACGCTGCGCGAGTTCGGCATCGTCGAGGGGTTGAGCGTCACGGGCGACGCGAGCGGCGTCGACATCGACCTTACGGCTGTAGACATTCCGGACACCTACATCGACGTGCAGAATACGCTGCCCGGTTTCGACGTCTTCGCGATTCAGGTCGGAGACCTGGACGGGCTTACCGGTCTCGGCCGACTGGTGGCGACCGGATTCGCGGGCTTTGAAGGCGGCATCGACGACATCGTGGAAGTCACGACGATCGAGCCCGTCGGACCGTTCGCGTCGATGGACTACTTTGCCGGCGCGGTACAGAACGACACGATCGAAGGGCGCGCCAACACGTTCGCGAGCGACCGCACGAGCCGCGCGCCCGGCGATACGGCGACGGTCGTAAACTTCCTGCTGCCGCCGCAGCCCGATCTTCTCGGGCCGACGTTCGCGTGGAACTCGGCCGAGAACCCGGGCATCTCGGGCGCGGTCGACCTGCATCAGGCGGACATCGCGCTCGTGACCACCGTCCCCGACACGACGCCCGGCGCCGATCCGCAGGTCGACACCCTCGACCTCGCGACGACGCTCTGGGAGTTCGTCATGACCGGGAGCGATACCGACTTCACGATTCCGAACCTCGGGCCGAACATTCTTCCCGGGCTCGTCGATCCCGCGTCGACGCCCGACCAGGACCGCCTGACGTTCAACGTCTTCGGGCTGCGCCTCGGCATGAACCCGTCGTTCGACTATGATGATTTCGATCTCGTCGACCGCGCGACCGAAGCGACGCAGATCGCGTGGAACAGCGCGACGTTCCTCGACTTCCCCGAAGAGCTCTGGACATCCGTGCCCGGCGGCGTCGATCGCGACGCGATCCGCGCGCTGAATCCCGGGCGCCCGAATCCGTTCACGGGCGAAACCGTGTTCCAGCTCAATCTCGGCGCGAAGGAGGGGCGCTTCGATCTCGAGGTGTTCAACATCGCCGGCCGGAGAGTGCGGACGCTCATGCAGGGACAGCGCGCCTCGGGCGAGATGACAGTCACCTGGGACGGCATGGACGCGAGCGGTCGCCGCGTGCCCGCGGGCAGCTACTTCCTGCGCCTCAGCGACGGCGAGCGCGTGCATGCGACGAAGGTGGTGAAAACCCGGTAGGGGGGCGCGATCGCCCTGCGCCCGGCTGATCCGATGTCGTAGAATCGCGGGCATGGAATTCGATCTCACCGCCATGCTCGTCTTCGTGTTCGTCACGACGTTCACGCCGGGTCCCAACAATCTGTTGAGCGCGTCGATGGGCGCGCTGCACGGCTATCGAAGAACCGTGCCGTTTCTGTTCGGGATCATGGGCGGGTTTCTTACGATCATGGTGCTGTCGGCCACCATCTCGACGGCGCTCCGCAGCTTCCTGCCGTCCGCGACGCCTGTGTTGCGCATTCTCGGCGCGGCGTACATTCTCTATCTCGCGTTCGGCATTTATCGCGGGAGCGGCGCGCTGCTCGAACGCCCCGCCGACGCGAGACCGCTTCCGTTCCGGACCGGCCTCATGCTTCAGTTCGTAAATCCCAAAGCGATTTTTTATGGCCTGACCATCTACTCCGCGTTTCTCGCGCCCGTTCCGCGGAACTCACAGCTCTTCTTCTGGTCGCCGCTTCTTCTGGCGCCGATCACATTCGCCGCGATCTCGACATGGGCGCTCGCGGGGCAGGCGATTCGAAGCCTCGTGAACACGCCGATGCGGGCGCGGGTGGTCGGACTCGCGCTGGCGCTCTCGCTCGTCTACACGGCGATCGATTTGCTGTTCGGCTGACTCGGGAAGGACAATGGCGAGACAGGGGCGGGCGCCGGGACCAGGGAGGTTCGGCTTACTTCTCGCGCTTCTCGGCCTCTTTGGCTTCGTTCCAGTAGCCGTCCATGACTTCGAGCGAGGGCGGATTC
>JABDJQ010000646.1 GCA_013002425.1 Gemmatimonadota bacterium | reverse complement strand
TCATCGAAGAGCAGGACACGCGCGGCGATTTCGGGATGGAGATCACGTGGACGGAACTGCTGGCGGTGCGTTTCGGCTACAAGGCGGGGTACGATCTCGAGACATGGTCGATCGGGGCGACGCTGCGGCGGGGCTCTCTCGCGTTCCAGTATGCGGGCATGCCGTTCGACAACGACTTCGGCAACAGCCAGCGGCTCGCAATCAGCTATCTCCGTTAACGCCGGCCTCCGCGCCTTCGAAATGCCGGAGCGCGAACTCCCCGTCCTTCAATTCGAGATACGTGAACGCCTGAATCCAGTCGCCGAGCATCAGGCACTCGCCCGTTTCGTAGCGCAGATGGTCCGCGTAATGAATGTGCCCCATCACGACCGCATCGAACGGCCCCTCGAGCTTCTCCCGAATCGCCCTCTCCAGCGTGGCGTTCAGCACGAATTTTTTCGCGGTCGAGTAGCCGCGGCTCGTATTCGACGCCCAGCGGGCGAACGGAATCGCGAGATCCGGGTGTATCCAGTGGTAGAGGCCGATGGCGTACTTGTTCCGCACCATCCTGCGCAGGAACCGGTAGCCGGTGTCGTGGCCCGCGGTCAGGTCGTCGCCGTGGCTCAGGAATATTCGGCGCCCCTGAAGCGTGAGATCCATCGACTCGTAGTGGGGTGTCATACCGCAGCGCTCGGCGAATTCGCGCCCGATCCAGAAATCGTGGTTGCCCGCGACGAAGTGGATATTGACTCCGCTCCGGGCCAGGGACGCGATTTCGGCGAGCAGGACGGCATGAGTCTTCGGAACGACCTGCCGATATTCGAACCAGAAGTCGAAAAGGTCGCCTACAATATAGAGGGTATCGACGCCGCGCGCGAAACGGAGAAATGCGAGGAATCGCTGAAGGCGCTCTTCCTCCTGCTCCATGGGCGCCGCGCCGAAATGGGCGTCGGAAACGAATAGAATCGTGGAATCGTCATTCGCCTCGGAGGGTGCGGTTTTGCGGTGCGTCATCGGAGCATGGTAGCATCGGGGCGAGCGGCCGGGCAACGGGAACGAGCCGGCATGCCGGCGAAGGGGAAGTACGATGGAAGACAGAAGCGAAATGCAGACGGTCGAACCGGGCGACGGTCCGGAAGCGCTCCGGGTGGATGAAAATGCGGAAGAGCGGCCGGCGGGAGACGAGGCATCGTCATCCGATACCCGGATCGAGCCGCGCTTTCAGGAGTTTCGCGAGATTCCGGCGCCGAGGGAGGACACGTTCTGGGGGAAGCTGAAGACCACTTTGCGCGACGGCTATCATGTGGCCGCGAACAAGACGGACCTTTACACGCGCATCGGGCGCAAGCGCCTCCAGATCGTGGGGCTCAAGAAGCGTCGCGAGCGTCTCATGACCCAGTTCGGCGAGATGACGTATCCGAATCTCACGACAGAACTCTGGGATCAGATGCCGGAAGACGCCGGGGTCAAGCTGCTCGCGGAACAGATCGCCAAGGTGGACGAGGAAGTGAACGACCTCGAGCGCGCGATCGCGGAGCTTCAGGAAGAAGCGTCGAAAGAGACGGATAGTGCGGATAGTACGGAAAGTACGGACACCGAAGAAGTGAAGGCGGGGGACCAGTAGGAATGCTACGTGCGGCCGTTCTTTCTCTCGTGCTGCTGGCAGGGATTTCGTGCCAGTGGAGCCCGGCGAAACACGACACCGGAAGCGAGCGCGTTCATGCGGCTCGCGTGCCGACCGCGTTCCAGACGCAGGCGCCCGCGCCTGCCGAGGGGCGACCGGGGCCTGTAGTCTCCGGCAAGTTCGCGGCCTGGCCTGCGGCGACGTTCGATTCGCCGTTCGCCGCGCTCGCTGAAAAAGTGCAGCCGGCGGTCGTGAACGTCAACACGCGCAAGACGTTCGAGCATCCGCCGGTGCGACGCCGCGACAATTCGGCGCCGTTCAATCCGTTCGACGACTCCGACGCCTTCGAGTATCCGTCGAGCGCGTCGGGGTTCGTCTTCGATCCGCGCGGCTACGTGCTCACGAATCATCACGTGGTCGAGAACGCGGACGATATCCGCGTGCAGTTCATGGACGGCGCGGAATACCAGGTGGAAGTGATCGGTGTCGATCCGAGCACGGATATCGCCGTGCTTCGGATTCTCGAAAGCGGCGATTTCCCCGTAGCCGAACTCGGGAATTCGGATTCCATCCGGGTCGGAGAATGGGCGATCGCGGTGGGTAATCCGTTCGGCTACCTCGGCGGCAGCGTTACGGTCGGCATCATCAGCGCGCTCGGGCGGGACGACCTCGACATCATGGGCGGCACGCCCGCGTATCAGAACTTCATCCAGACGGACGCCTCGATCAACTTCGGAAACTCGGGAGGTCCGCTCTTCAATATCCGTGGCCAGGTGATCGGCATCAATACGGCCGTGAATCCGTCCGGCCAGGGGCTCGGTTTTGCGATTCCGATGAACCTCGCCATGCGCATGGCGCGCTCCCTTCTCGAGCACGGCCGTGTCGTGCGCGGCTATCTGGGCATCCTGCCCCAGGAGCTTTCGCCCGATCTCGCGCTGGCGAAGGGGATGGAAGGGAGCGAGGGCATTCTGGTCGGGCAGGTCATCGCCGATACGCCCGCAGAACGTGCCGGAATCGAGCGCGGCGACGTCATCAGGAGCTTCAACGGTATCAATGTGGCCCGCGTGAACGAATTCCGCATGGCCGTGGCTGACGCCGGCGTCGGAAACCCTTGCGCCGTCAGAATCTGGCGGGGCGGGAAGATGCTCGAGAAACAGGTCGTGCTGACCGAGCGGCCCGATGCCGTTGTCGCGGAACGGCCCGGGCGCCCCAGAGGGGAGTGGCTGGGGCTTCACGTGACCGATATCGCCGATGAGCCGGAAATCGCCCGGAACCTAGGGGTAGAGGGGGAAACGGGCGTTCTGGTCCTCGATGTCGACCCGGGTAGGAGCGCGGGACGGGCGGGGATCGAGGAGGGCGACGTGATCCTGGAGATGAATGATGCGCAAATTCAGAACAAAAGAGACTACGATCGAGCGCGCGGACTCATTTCGGACTCCGAGAAGCCGATCATTCTGCTAGTGAGGCACCAGGGCTTTACGCGATACGTCGCGGTTCGCCCGTAAACTCGGCGAAAGCCCTTGACAGGTTCAGGGGCCTTGGCTACTTTTGCCAAAGTTTGGAGTTCGTGTCCGATGCAATCCAAGGAGCATCCTTACTTGCTTAAGCGTATAACCAGGTCACTGCTGACCGACCGCGTCACGATCATGGTCGTGCCCCGCGCGAATCAGGGTGTCCGCTCTTATCGTATTCCCGTCGGCGCTATTTACGGCGTCCTCGCCATTTTCATGGGCAGTCTGTTCGCGTCCGGCCATTCGGTGCTGCGCGCCGCGGAACTTTCGCGCCAGAAGCACGAAGTCGCCCGTCTCCTCGGCGAGAACGAATCGCTGAACGTCGAACTGGCCCAGGTGCAGACCCGTGTCGACGGCCTCCAGACGGAGCTCGCCCAGCTCACCGATTTCGAAGAGCAGATTCGCGTGGTCGCGGATCTCGAACCGACTGACGAGGACGTCATGATGGTCGGGATCGGGGGACCCGAAGTCGGGGCCCGGCGTGATCTGATCGCCTGGAACGAGTCCGCCGGAGAAACGGCCGACGAGGCGCTTGCCTCCCGGCGCGGCGTCGAAACCCTTACGCGCCAGGCACGCCTCCTTCGCGAGAGCTTCGATGAAGTCCTTACCAATTTGGAAGATCGCAAAGACGAACTGAGCCGCACCCCCTCGATCCTTCCGGGCGAGAACGGCTGGCTCACGGATCGCTACGGCTACAGAACGGATCCGTTCACGGGCAAGCGAAGCATGCAC
>JABDJQ010000234.1 GCA_013002425.1 Gemmatimonadota bacterium | reverse complement strand
TTGAGCGTTCCCATGTCGCTCCGGATCTGCCCGCGCCCTTTGCGCACTTCCTGGCTGCTCCGCATCGTGATGCGCTCTTCCGCCCCGCCGAACTCCTGCGTCAGGTCGAGCTCCTTGATGAGCTCGTAATCGGCCGGGTTCAAGACCAGTTCCACGCGCTCCGTTTCATGAAGCCTGTGAAGTTGATCCCTTACGGCTGCCAGCACGATCTTCGGATTCGTGCGGCACTCGTCTTTCAGAACGCGCTTCGTGGTGCTCATCGCCACTTCGAACGCGAACCGCTCGAGCGCCCGGAAGTATTCGGTTCGCTCGTCCGTGAACGACTGCACGAGACGACCCAGCGAGTGGGAAAGCGCTTCGAGTTTCCCCCGCCATTCGCTTTCGAGAGCGTGCAGGCTCGTCGAGAGCGTCTCTTCGTGCTCGGCCTTCACGCTCTCCATCTGAGCCGAAAGCGATTCCACTTCCGCCAGCAGGTGCTGCACGTCGCCGCGACCGGCCCGCGCCTCGTCGTGGCGTGTCGGCACGCGCAGCAGAAACCCTTCCTCGTGACGTTCCTTGCCGCGCAATACGCGCCCCCGGTTGTCCATTACTCCCCGCCCGTCCTGTCGATCACGATTTCACCCTTTTCTTCCAGCTCGCGCACCTGGTCGATCACGCGCTGCCGTGCGTCTTCGATATCCTGCTTCGGCACTTTGCCGAGGTAACTCATTTCCTCTCGGATCGCATCCCCGGCGCGGCTCGACATGTTCGAGAAGAACTTGTCGGCGATCACCGGATCCGCGTTCGTCAGCGCCACGATCAGATCCTTCTGATCGAGCATCTTGAGAACCGACTGCATCGAGCGATCGTCGAGCAGCAGCATGTCGCGGAACACGAACATCAGTTTCTTCACGCGCATGGCCATCTCGTTGTCGCTCTCCGCGAGCCCGTCGAGCACGTCTTTCTGCGACTCCATGTCGAGGAAGTTCAGGAGCGATGCCGCCGCCTGCTCTCCGCCGAGAACCTCGACCTCTTCCTCTTCGACGTCCGGCTTGTCGAACGCGCTGTATACGAGAAGCGCGACTTCAGGACTGATCTCCCGCATCTTCGCGACGCGCACGAGCAGATTCTGACGGCGTTTCGCTTCGAGCTTCTCCATGATCGCCGGCACGAGGTCGACCTCGAGCTGCGTGACGAGGAACGCGCCCGTCTGGGGATTTTCGCGCTCGAGCACCGCGGCGAACTCGTCGGGATCCCTGCGCGCGAAGCTGTTGATCGCCGCTCCCGATTTCCACTCGAGCCGCTTCAGAACGCGGTTCCCTTCATGGTCGCCGAACCGCAGGTCGAGCATCTCGGCCGCCCGCTCGAGCCCCCCGACACTCGCCGTGCTCTTCACGGAAAGCCGGTTCAGGAACTCGGTCACCACGAGGTCACGCTCCGCTTCTTCGACCTTGCCGAGACGCGTAATCTCCTCGGCGATCAACTGAACTTCGGGCGTACCCATGGCGTCCAGAAGCGGTTTCGCCTGCTCTCCGAGGGTCATCACGACGATGGCCGCCCGCTGGCGATTGGTATACTCTGTGGTCTTGACGGCCATCTCAGCTTTCTTGATTCACTAACATGGTTTTCAACGCTTCCGCGGTCTCGTCCGGATTCGCGTCCATCACTTCGGTCAGGCGGTCCACGACGGACGACGCTTCGGTCCGTCCAGCGGCCCCCGGCTGCGGGCGAGCCGCGCTCTGCGCCGGCGGCGGTTCGGGAACGCGCATGTTCTCGAACGCCGTCGAGAGCGAGTTCAGCGTCTTCTTCCAGATCAGGAAGAAGATGACCGCCGCGAGCACCCAGCCCAGGTACTTGAGTCCCTGCATGATCAGGGCGCCCCATTCGGCCTTCTGCAGTTCGCTCTTCTGCGTTTCGATGTACTCGCGGTTCCATTCGATCGACGCGATATGGAACTGGTCGCCGCGTTCGACGTCGAATCCGACGGCGTTCTTCACGAGCGACCCGAGCTTGTCGAGTTCCGCGTCCGGCATCGGCACGAACACGCGTGCGCCGTCTTCGCCTGCGCCTTCCGTGTACGTTCCGCCGACCGTGACCGAGAGCGTCAGGCGTTTGATGCCGCCCGGACGCTTGCGGACCCGTTCGATCGTGCGGTTCACTTCATAGTTCGTAACGGAGTTGCGGATTTCCTGCGCTTCCGTCAGCAGCTCTTCGCTGATCTCTTCGCTTCGCACGGCCGAGTTATCCGGGTCGTAGCTCTCTACGTCCCGTTCGATCGTTTCGAAGTCGATCTCGGTCGAAACGCGCACGACCGACTCGCCAGGCCCGAGCACGCGGTCGAGGAGCGTCTGCGCCTTGCGCCGGATCGACTCTTCCACCGAATGCACGACTTCGAGCTGCGTGCCCGACATTTCGCCGCCCTCTTCCTTGTCCTGCGTCGAAAGCAGATTGCCGTGGTAGTCGACGATCGTGACGCCGGAGATATCGAGATGTTCGACGCTGCCCGCGACGAGGCGTGAGATACCCGATACCTGGCGCGGGTTCAGCTGCATGCCGGGATTGAAGCGCATCATGACCGACGCGCTCGCGCCCGACGTCTCTTCGGTAAACATCGTCTTGCTCGGGAGCACGAGATGCACGCGCACGGCGCGCACTTCTTCGAGTTCCGAAATCGTCCGCGCGAGTTCCCCTTCGAGGGCGCGCTGGTAGTTCAGCTGCTGCATGAATCCCGTCATCCCGAACTTGCTCTGATCGAATACTTCGTAGCCCTTCGACTGCGTGAATACGCCTTCGTCGGCCGCGAGTTCGAGCCGGAGCGAATGCACCTGGTCGACCGGCACGAGAATCGAGCGCCCGCCGTTTTCGAGCTTGTACGGCGTGCGGTTCTCGTCGAGGCGGCTGATGATCTCGTTCGCCATGACCGAATCGAGGCTCGTGTAGAGCACCGTATACTTCTTATGGTTCGCGAGCAGAACGGTCAGAGCCGTGCTCAGCAGCACGATCCCGACTACGCTGCCGAGCAGCATGCGCTGGCGGCCGTCGAGAGCCGTCCACCGGGTCTGCACTTTGTTCCACAAGTCACGTAGCGTTTCCAAATCCGTCCTCTTTTCCTAGAGCGGTGTTCTCGACAGTTCCTGGTACGCGTCAACAAGGCGGTTCCGCACCTGGATCAGCAGATCCAGCGCCATGTTCGCTTCCTGCACGGCGAGCAGCACGTCGTGCGGGTCGACGTTTTCGCCCCGGTTCATGCTCGCGATCTGCGCGTCCGCGGCGTGATCCATCTCGGATACCTTGCCCAGCACGTCCTTCAGCGTCTCCGCGAAAGACGGGGCCCCGGTCGCGCCCTCCGGCTCGATGCCGGCATTCCGGATCTTGATCGTCTTCGCGAGATCGTCCAGTCCCTGCGCCCCGGGAGTATTGAAGTTGATGAATTCGACACCCATGATTTACCTCTAGATCTCGATCGACCGGTCGTACATGTCCTGGTAGTTCTTCAGCGCCGCGAGATTCGCCTCGTACGCGCGCGTCGCTTCCATCAGAGAGACCATCTCGATGATCGGGTTGATGTCCGGCTTCCTCACGTAGCCGTCTTCACCCGCATACGGATGGCCCGGCTCGTAGACGAGAATCGCCTCGGTGT
>JABDJQ010000231.1 GCA_013002425.1 Gemmatimonadota bacterium | reverse complement strand
CCCCCGCCCCCATCACGAGCAGGTTCGCCTTATGACTGAAAGGCGTCATGAACGCGGCCGAGGCCGCCAGGCTGACCCCCATCATGATCGGGCGCGCTTCGATCCCGAGGGCGGCGGCGGTGGAGATGGCGACCGGCGTCAGCAGCACGACCGCGGGCGCGCCGTCGAGACACTGGCTGAGCCCGCTCGAGAGCACGAGAAGTCCCGCCAGAACCGCGTACGGACCGAACGGACCGGCAAGATCGGTAACACCCTGCGACATGAGCGCCGCCGCGCCCGTCCGCTCCATCGCGATCCCGACCGGCAGGATCGCGGCGACGAGAAAGATCGCGCGCCACTCCACGGCGCGGTACGCCTCCTCCATCGTGATGGCGCCGGTCAGCACGACCAGCACCGCGGCCGTGAAAGCCGCCACGTGAATCGGCTGATAGCCCGTGATCACGAACGCGATCATGAGCAGAAGCGCGCCGATCGCGTACCGTGCTTTCTTCGTGCGTCGCTCGACCTGCGCGCTCGCGGACAATGTAACGAAGTCGCGGTTCTGCCCGAACAGCTGAATCTTCTCGGTCGGCCCCTGCAGAAGAAGGGCGTCCCCGAATTTGAGCGGAATCGTGGGAAGGCCGGCATGGATCGCTTCTCCTTCGCGCCAGATCGAAAGCACCTGCAGTCCGTATCGCTCCTGGAAACGAAGTTCCGCAATCGTCTTGCCGGCGGCGCCCGAGCGGGGCGCGATCGTGGCTTCCACGATGCCGAGGTCGTCGCTCATGATGACCGACTCGGTGACGTCCTGCGCGAGTTCGACGTTGCCGAGGTCGAGCAGCGCGCGGATGCGTGCGGACTCGCCCATCACCAGCAGCTGGTCTCCGGGGTCGATCCTCGCATCGGGTTCAGCCGCGACGAGCTGGCCCTTCTGTTTCTGGATCCCGGCGATCGTGAGCCCCACGAGTTCCGACATGCGCGTTTCGGCAATCGTGAGCCCCGCCATCTTCGACTGTTCCGGCACGCGAAGCAGAAAGAGATGGCCCTGCAGATCCCGGAACGTCGAGCGTCCCATGCCGGCGATCACGAATTCGCGTTCGAGAGCGAGGTTCTCGAGCTGCGCCGACGTTCCTAGAACGAGCAGTTCATCGCGGCCCTGCAGTTCGAGGGTGGCGAGGTCTTCGTCGATCAGCACTTTGTCGCGCCGGATCCCGACGACCATGGCGCCGTAGCGGTCACGGAACTGAATCTCGCGCAGATTGCGCCCGATCAGGCCCGACCCGTCCTGGATCCGTGCCGTAAGCCCCCGGATATTGCCTTCCGATTCGGACAGCTTGTCGTCTCCACCCTCTCCGATCTCGACGCCCGTGACACGAAGCAGATTCTCGAGTTCGGAATGCGATCCGTGCACGAGGAGCGTGTCCCCGCCGAGAAGCTGCGCATTCCCCGCCGGCGCGAGATGTTTTTTGCCGTCGCGCAGGATCCCCACGACCTGCACGCCGAGCGTCGACCCGATCCGTGTCTCTCCGAGCGTTTTGCCGTCGAGATCGGAGCCGAACGGCACCTTGATCGAGAACAGGTTCTTTTCGAGCTGATACATGCGGGTCAGATCGCGCGAAGTCGTGACCGTATGGCCGAGGCCGCGGTCAGGAAGCAGCCTGCGCCCGATCGTGATCATGAAAAGAATGCCGCCGAAGAGCAGCATCAGCCCGAGCGGCGTGAAGTCGAACAGCGCGAATCCTTCCAGGCCGCGTTCGCGCAGCATTTCAGAAGCGAGGATGTTCGGGGGCGTTCCGACGACCGTGGTCGTACCGCCGAGAATCGCGCCGAACGAAAGCGGCATGAACAGGCGCGAAGGCGAGATCCCCGTCTTCTTGGCGATGCTCGCCACCGCGGGGAGCAGCACCGCGCATGCCGCGATATTGTTCATGAACGCGCTCAGGACCCCGGCCACGAGCATGATCGCGACGATGAGCGGAATCTCCTTGTTGCCGATGGTCCTGTGCACGCGCGCGGCGACCATGTCCGCAATCCCGGTGTGCAGCATCGCCGCGCTCACGAAAAAGATCGACAGCATCGTGATGACAGCGGTCGACGAGAAACCCGTAAACGCCTCGTCCGGCTCCAGAAACCCGCCGAGCACCAGGATCACGAGTCCCAGGAACGCGGTCAGATCGACGGGTAGTTTTTCGGTGAAGAAGAGAAATGCCATCCCGGTCAGGAGGGCAAACAGAATACCGATTTCGATGTTCATGCCCGGCATTGTACATGCAGGCTCGATCGGGCGCTACGGGTTTGCGCGCGGTGCGTCCCGCCGGCGGACAGGTTCCGGAATGGTCGCGGTGCGATTTGCCATGGATGGACGTCCTTGCTATCATGGCGCGCAATCTTCCGACAGACTGAGGGTTGTGCTTGAACTTCTCCGACCCGGCATTTCTCGAACGCGTAAGAAGTCGCGATGAAGCGGCACTCACGGCTGTGGTGAGCGCGTACGCCAGCCAGCTCTTCCGGGCCGCGCTCGGGGCGGGCGTCCGCGAGCAGGAAGCCGAGGAGGTCGTTCAGGAGACATTCGTGTCGTTCGTCGAGGGAATCGAACGATTCGAAGGCAGATCCCACATCCGAACCTGGCTCTTCGGCATCCTCTACAACAAGATCTCCGAATCGTTTCGACGAAAGAAGCGCGACCAGGCGAATGACTCGATCGAAGACGTGTTCGAAGCCCGCTTCGATACGAACGGCTCCTGGATGAAGCCGCCGCGGGATGTGGAGCAGCTCTTCGAAGACGCGGAACTGCGCGCGCACATCCAGGATTGCATGGAAGGGCTCAGCGACAAGCAGAAGAACGCGTTCCTGATGCGCGAAGTGCAGGGCTTCCCGACGAACGAAGTGTGCGATCTGCTCGCGGTAACGACGACGAACCTCGGCGTTCTCCTCTTCCGCGCGCGGAACGGACTGCGCGAATGCCTCGAAGACAAGGGCGTGCACCGTCCCTAGCGATTCATAACCCGGCGAAAGCGAGTCTCATGACCGGTACAGCTGTATTATTCACGCTGCTGCTGCAGGCATCGGCGCCGTTCGAGCGGTCTCAGGAAGTGCTCATGGGCGACACGCTCTATTCGGTCCTTCCGCTCGACGCGATCCCTGCGATCGACGAACCGCAGTTCGTTCCGGTTGCCGTCGCCGACACGTTCCTCGCCCCGACCGAAATGATCATCGGCGTTTCGATTGACGGGGACGACCGCGCGTATTCCGCATGGCAGCTGGACGAGCACGAAATCGTGAACGATGTCGTGGGCGGCGTGCCGATCGCCGTCACCTGGTGACCCCTCTGCTTCACCGCCATCGTGTATGAGCGGACGATCGACGACACGGTAACGACGTTCGGCGTTTCGGGGAAGCTGTGGCGCGACTCCATGATCATGTACGATCGCGCGACCGAGTCTCTCTGGAGCCACATTACGGGTGAGTGTTTTCGCGGCGCGCACGAGGGCGCGAAGCTCGCGGTCGTGCCGAGCACGCAGACGACCTGGGCGGAGTGGCGAACGCATCACCCCGGCTCGCGCATTCTGTTCAAGCCGGGCGGAAAGGGCGAAGGCTCGCACTATCGCCGCTACTTCGACGACCCGGCGCGCTTCGGCATTCACGGCCGCGGAATCGATGACGACCGCCTGGCGGGCAAGGACCTGGTACTCGGCGTCCGATTCGGGGATGACCGGGTCGCGTACCCGATCGCGGCATTCGGCGACGCGTCGGTTCGAAACGACTCGATCGCCGGAGTTCCCGTCGTGCTCATATATATGAAGGAGAGCGAGGCCGTTCACGTCTACGAAAGGACCGCAGACGAGAAAACAGTTCACTTCGAGCCCGTGATCGCGGAAAATGGGTTGCTCATGCGGGATCGCGAGACCGGATCGCTGTGGAATCCGGCGCGCGGTGAAGGGATCGAAGGTCCCCGTGCCGGCAATCGTCTGGAACGCATTCCTGCCACGAAAATTTTCTGGTTCGCGTGGCAGACTTTCTACCCGCGGAGCCGCATCGGGGGGATCGATTGAGTTCGGATTTCAAGCCGTACGTAGCCGCCAGCAAGACCATCGCGGAAACGACCGCGCTCGCGATCGGAATCGGACT
>JABDJQ010000643.1 GCA_013002425.1 Gemmatimonadota bacterium | reverse complement strand
CAGCGCCACCACGATGACCTCGTACATCAGAGGATCGGGATTTTCGCGCCCCTCGAGGCCCCAGCGGGTCGTGACGGAGTCGCCCCGCGACCGGAACATCTCTTCGAGCTGCTGGATCGGCCGCCCCAGATAAGGATCATCGTGCAGAATCAGAATACGACGGCCGGACGCCGTGAGCGGTTCGCGCCCCCACAGGTGCTGCTCGCGCTCCCGGTACATGTTCTGGTGCGCCGCGACGACTTCTTTCCTCACGAGTTCCCTTCTCGCCTCGGCCGGGTCCGGCTTATTGGTTTCCGTCATACGTGACCCGCGCATTCTCGGTCTCCCAGACCGTGATCTCGGCAAGGGGCAGATGAGAGAGAAGCTCCCACGCCCACATCGCGATCCCTTCCGCGGTGGGGGGATCGACCACATCGTTGACGTAGGCGTGGTCGAGGCGCGATACCACCTTCGTTTCGACCTCGTTTCCGAGCTCGACGAAATCGAATGCCATTCCCTCTTTGCCCACCGGGGCTTCCACCGTGACCCGCAGCTTCCAGCTGTGTCCGTGAAGCGGCTCGGGCTTCCCCCGGTACGAAGGAAGGTTATGAGCCGCCTCGAAACGAAAATCGCGTGAGACTCTCATGGACGGCGTTGAACCTCGACAGTGCACGAATGGGGACGGTTACTTCCCGACAAGATAATGACTTAACAGGAGTGGTGTCAAGCGGTGAGGCGGCAGGGGGCCTCTAGAAGCGGGCGCAGTTCGCGGGGAACGAGCGGCCGAGATCGGCGACGACATGACCGGAGCGGACTTCGTAGCGCCATCCGCCGCGTCCCTCGCCTCCCGCCACTGCGGCGCCGAGATCCCCGAGCGTTCGCTCCGCGCTGATGTCCACGGCTACCTTGGCGAGGCCCGAGACGGGCTCCGGGGGCAGCGAGGGAAGATACGGGCCGAATTGCGCGGATTCCGTCCGTTCCGCCGAGGGACGGCCCGTCGCGTCGGTGTACTCGGTCAGTTGGCGGATCAGATTGGCGGGATTCCCCGAGCTGTTCCAGTCGCGCACCGGGTCGCACGGATACCAGCCGTGGTCCGCGCGGTAGCTGTCGATGGCTTCGCTGATGAGCGCGCGGTTCTGCTGGAGTTCCTGCGCGCGGGCTTCTGTTTCGCTCTTGGCCGAATTGACGGCGAACAGCGTACCGGAGATGCCGAGGATGCCCACGAGAATCAGCGCTTCGGAGAGCGAGAATCCGCGGCTTTGATAGCGGCTGTGAGGCACGAGATTTCCTTCTCAGAGACTACGGGGTCCATTCCAAGGATCGGAATTCGCCTGCAGTTCTTTAAGGAAATCGCGCGTGTCGCGATCAGGAAAACCAGCCGCATGCCGCGCGCGCGAAATACGTGATGATCCGGTCCGCGCCCGCCCTTCGAATCGACAGCAGCATCTCGGCCGCGACGCGATCGCCGTCGATCCAACCGCGTTCCGCCGCCGCGTGCACCATCGAAAACTCGCCGCTCACGTTGTACGCCCATACGGGCACGTCGAAGCGGTCGCTCACGGCGCGGATCACGTCGAGATACGAAAGCGCCGGCTTCACCATGACGAGGTCCGCGCCCTCCCCGATGTCGAGCGCGACTTCGCGCAGCGCCTCCCGCGCGTTCGCGGGATCCATCTGGTACGAGAGCCGGTCGCCGAACTGCGGCGCCGACTCGGCGGCCTCGCGAAACGGCCCGTAGAAAGCCGAAGCGAACTTGGCGGCGTACGAGAGAATCGGAAGATCGGTGAAGTGCGCTTCGTCGAGTGCCGCGCGGATGGCAGCGACCCGTCCGTCCATCATGTCGGAGGGCGCCACGATGTCGGCACCGGCGCGCGCATGCGCCACGGCTTGTCTTGCGAGAAGCTCGAGTGTGGCGTCGTTGTCGACACGGCCCTCTTTGATGATGCCGCAATGACCGTGATCGGTGTACTCGCACATGCAGACGTCGGTAATCACGACGAGATCGGGATGGCTTTCTTTCACGGCCGTAACCGCGCGCGCGATGATGCCGCTTTCGTCGTACGACTCGGAGCCGAGCGCGTCCTTCGTTGCGGGGATACCGAACAGAAGAACCGCCGGGATCCCCATCCGGAACGATACGCCGCACTCCTCGACCAGGCGATCGATCGAAAGCTGCGCGACTCCGGGCATCGAACTCACGGGTTCCCGGCGGTTTTCGCCCGGAACGACGAAGAACGGTTCGATAAAGCTCGCGGGGCTGAGGTCGGTTTCGCGTACGAGTTTCCGGAGGCCCGGCGTCGCCCGCAGGCGCCTCATTCGAGTAACGGGAAATGTCATGATCGTCTCCTTGCGTCGCGCCAGTGTATCAGAGCATCGGCCAGCGCGGGCATCGTCGGTTCCGCAGGAACGATCGCCGGGGAACGGCCGAGTTCACGGAGGCAGCCCGCCGTCGTCCGCCCAATTGCGGCGAAGGCGATTTCGCTGTCGAAACCGGCGATCGGCCGAATGGCGTGAAGCGCCCGTGCGGCGGTCGGACTCGCCACCAGAACGCAGTCGAATTCCTCCGCCTCCCAGAAGGCGCGGGTCTCCGGCGCGCCCGCGTCGGTCGGTTCCGTGCTGTAGAGCGGTACGCGTACGATTTCCACGTCGCTCAGCGCATCGGTCGTCGTCCATGCCGTGTCCGCCTGCAGGCTGCACGGGTAGCCGATGCGCAGCGGGCGCCGTGCGGTGTCGCGCACGAGCGCGCGGGCGGCGGAATCGGCGTTCGGAGCGTGCAGAACGCGGTCCGGCGGAATCCCCGCTTCGGCGAGCGCCGCCGCGCTCCCCTCGTGGATCGCGGCGACGGAGAACGACGGGGGCCCTTCACCGCCCTGATCTGATGCGAGCAGAGCCGAGAGTGCGCGGGCCGCGTTTCGGCTCGTGACCAGTACCCAGTCGCACGCGAGAAGCGCGCGCCGGTCCTCTTCGGCGGGCTCGATCTTTCGGGTTTCAATCAAAGGTTTGATAAGGCTGCGAAAGCCGTGCTCTTCCAGAAACGCCGCGGTTCGTGCGCCGTCCCGTTCGGGGCGGGTGATTACGATCACGGGTTCAGGAGTCACGAGCGCATGGCCCGGAGGAGCGCGGCCCCTTCTTCGTCATCGAGAATCGCGCGCGCGACGTTTTCTCCGAGCGCCTGGTCCGAATCGGCGTCCGGAGGTCCCGTCGTGCGATCCGATCGGCGCACGACGCTTCGCCCGTCCCTGTCGGCAACGAGCCCCTCGAGGAGCAGGGCGCCGCTCGTATCGTCGATGGACGAGTGTGCCGCGAGCGGAACGCGGCATCCTCCGTCGAGTACGCGCAGGAACGAGCGCTCGGCTCGCGCGCGTCTCATCGTGGCCGCGTCGGAGATGGCGCTCACGAGTTCCTCCTCCCCCTCGCGTACCGTGATTCCGATGATCCCCTGGCAGCACGCAGGGAGCATGCGTTCGATCGCGATGACTTCGCGCGGAATCTTCTGCTCGAGACGCACCATCGCCGCTTCGGCGAGGATCACGCCGTCGATTCCCGGTTCGTTTCTCTTCTGGATGCGGCGATCCATGTTGCCGCGCAGTTCGACCGTTTCGAGGTCGGGCCGGCGTTCGAGAAGAAGCGATCGCCGGCGGAGGCTTCCCGTCGCGATCACGGCTCCCGGCGGAAGCGTCCGCAGGGTCTCCCCCTCGCGCGCGGGGAGAAACGTGTCGCGCGGATCTTCGCGCTCGAGGACCGCGCCGAGCGCGATTCCCTGCTGGAACGACGAAGGGGCGTCCTTCAGGCTGTGAACGGCAACATCGACTTCGCCTGCCAGCAGCGCGCGATCGATGGCGGCCGTGAAGATGCCGACCTCGCCGAGTTCTTCGAGCGGCGTCGTTCTGTCCGAATCGCCCGCGGTCCTGATGATGACGATTTCGGGCGCCGTTCCCGACGCGCGTCTCATCCGTTCGCGGACGAGGCGAGCCTGGAAGAGCGCGAGCGGGCTCCCGCGGGTCCCGAGTTTCAGACCGCCGCTCACGAGTCGTCCTCGTCGGAAACGAGGTCGAACAGTTCGCGCAGGGACTTCTCGTAATCGGGATGGCCGTTTCGTTTCATGCCCGCCACGTCGCGAAGCCGAACGGTGGGGCCGTGCAGAATCTTCTTCAATACGTTGTGGGAGAATCGCGCCATTCGTTCGCGCTCGTCCGGTCCCAGATTCTTCGTCATGCGGTCGAGTTCGGCGTGATGAATCCTCTCCCACTTGCTGCGAAGGAGCCGGATCGACTCGCCTGCGCCGAGTGACAGCAGCCACCGGTCGAACTTGAGCGCCTCCCCGTCGATGATCGTCTTGCCCTCCTGTGCGGCAAGCGAGCGGCGCTTCTGATTCTGTTCGATCATGGACTGCAGGTCGTCGAGATCGTACAGGAACACCCCGTCCGATTTGCGAACGCGGGGATCGATGTTGCGCGGCACCGCCAGATCGACGAGAAAGAGCGGGCCGCGCCGATGGGAGCGGTCCGATTTGATCTTCTTGATCATGGATACGTCGATGAGCGGAGTGGTCGCGGCGGTGCATGCGAATACGGCGTCGGCCCTGCCGAGTTTGGCGTGGAGTTCTTCCCAGAGAACCGCCTCGCCTCCCACACGGGCGGCGAGTTCTCCGGCGCGCTCTGGCGTTCTGTTCATGATCCAGATCGTTCCGAAGCCGAAGTGGGCGAGGCTCTTCGCCGCCAGCTCGGCC
>JABDJQ010000212.1 GCA_013002425.1 Gemmatimonadota bacterium | reverse complement strand
CGCCAGGAGCTTTCGAGCAGGATCGAACATCCCGGTTTGAACTCGCCCGCTTCTTCGCGACCCTTCAACACCTGTTCGTTGAAAGCCACGACGATGTCGGCTTCGTTTCCGCCGTTCGTGATCGGGAACGAGCCGAGACGAATGCGAATCCCGCTCGCGCCCGCCGTGCTCCGCGCAGGCGGTTCGATCTCCGCGGGAATGATCTCCACCGTCCAGACGCTGTTGCCCATCTTGGCGGACACCGTCCCGAACATCTGACCCGCGGTCTGCGCGCCTTCGCCGGAATCCGAGATGATCTCCACGATATGTTCGTCGAGCTTCGTCGAGATCGTCTTCCCCGACGTACCGGACGCGCCGCGGGATGTGGTGCTGGTTTCTCTGCCGGAAGTACTCATTGGGATACCGCTCGCCCCTGCATGTGTAGGTCCTTTGCAATTGCGCGGTGCCAGCCCGAAGCCGGGGCACCGCGATCCAGTTTGGCACTTCTATTTAATATAGCCCTTCGCACTCCGTTCGTGGATAAGTACTTACCGTATTATCGGCCCCATGCGCAATTGACTTTCGCGCCTATGCCCTTGAATCGCAACCAATTGGATTGAAGCGTCCGTCAGCGGGGCCCGTATCGAGGCTCCCCTCGCGACCGGAACAGGGGCTCCCGGGCTGCCCGAGACGTGCCCGGCCGCCCCGAATCCCCCCCGATTCCGGCTGGACAACCAGGGCCGTTTCACAGCATCATCTATCCCTTCCGTGAGTCACGAACGAAACACCGGAGCATGCTGATGTCGGATCGCAGGGAAAACAGGGTCGTGGTCGCCCTCGGCGGAAACGCGATCACGCAGGCCGGTGAGACGGGCACGATCGAGCAGGACTACGCCAACCTCGAGCGGTCGCTCGAGTGTGTCGCGGACCTCGTCGAGCAGGGCTTCGAGGTTCTGCTGACCCACGGAAACGGCCCCCAGGTCGGCAATCAGATGATCCGCGTCGAAGTCGCGAAGGACGAGGCGCCCATCCTGCCGCTCGACATCATGGGCGCCGACATCCAGGGCGGCCTCGGCTACATGATCGAGCGCGTGCTCTGGAACAAGCTCCGGCGTCGCAACTCCGACGCCAGCGCCTGCTGCATGCTCATGATGGTCGAGGTCGACGCGAAGGATCCGGCATTCGAAAAACCCACGAAGTTCGTCGGGCCGTTCTTTCGCGCCGATCAGGTCGCGAGGCTCATCCAGGAACGCGAATGGCAGATGCGCGAAGATGTCGGGCGCGGATGGAGAAGAGTCGTCCCCTCCCCGGTCCCGATCGACGTCGTCGAAAAAGAAGACGTCATGCTGCTTCTCCGCACCGGCACCGTCGTGATCACCGGCGGCGGCGGCGGAATCCCCGTCTGCCGTAACGAAGAAGGCGAACTCTTCGGCATCGAAGCCGTCATCGACAAGGATCTGACGTCGAGCGTCTTGGCCACGGACGTGGGGGCGGAACTCCTCGTCATTCTCACCGCGGTCGACGGCGTGTACTTGAACTTTGGCGAGCCCAACGAGCTGCGCCTCGGTGCGGTCACCCTCGCGGAGTGCGAGCGCTATATCGAGGCCGGCCACTTTCCGCCCGGCTC
>JABDJQ010000157.1 GCA_013002425.1 Gemmatimonadota bacterium | reverse complement strand
CGACTGCTCGGGCCGCGTTTCATAGATCCCTTTCCATGGATGTTCGATCACGGCGAAACGCTCCACGGCGTCGCGTGATTCGTCGACGAAGATCGAACGCTCCCGCTCCCCTTCGCGCGCGGATGCGGGGAGAACGCTCCTCCCCTCCCACTCTTCGCGCGGCGGAAGGCCCGCGATTTCGCCGAGCGCGGGCAGAACATCGACGAGGCTGGCCGCGCGTCCGATCCGCGTGCCGGCGAAGCGATCGCCCGGCAGCTTGATCACGAGCGGAATGTGCACGGCCACGTTCCAGACCACCTTGCCGTGCCCGATCGTGCCGTGCTCCATGAACTCCTCGCCGTGATCGGACGTAAAGACGATCGCGGCGTTGTCATCGATGCCGGCCGCTTCGAGCTCGGTCATGAGCGCGCCGAACGCGGCGTCGTTCGCGCGGATCTCTCCGTCGTAGAGCGTGCGAACCGACGCGATGTCGACTTCGGAATCGCTCCCCTGCGCGACGCTGCTCATCGCGCCGTCGTAATCCGGGTCGACCGCGCGCAGATGCTCGGGCGCGGGCGCGTACGGGGCGTGCGGGTCGCGCGTGTGGACGTAGAGAAAGAGAGGCGCGCGATCTTCCTCTGCGCGCGAAGCGAGAAAGCGGGCCACCGCAGCGTGCACGTGGGAAGCACGCGTCCCGCGCACGCTCCCGTTCAGCTCGACGATTTCGAAGTGATCGAAACCCTGGTCGAAGCGAAACGTCGGGATGATCCAGGGCGACGACACGATCGCGGCCGTTTCGTATCCGTTCTCGCGGAAGTATTCCGCGGCGGTCACGACCGACTCGGGGAGCAGGTCGCGCTTTTCGAGCGCGAGATGGGAGCTCGGATACATTCCCGTGAGGAGCGACGCGACCGATGGCTTCGTCCAGGAAGACGGGCTGTACGCGTTTTCGTAAACGATCGCGCGCTCGGCAAAAGCGGTAAGCGCGGGCGAGGTCGGTCTTTCGTATCCGTATATCTCGAGATGATCCGCCCGCAGCGTATCGACCAGATAGACGACGATATCCGGCCGCGGGGCGGCGGCTTCGCGCGCGCATCCCAGGATCAGCAGCGCCGGTAGCAGCAGCGTCGAAAACGCCCGCAGAGCGTGTAATGGAGTCGGTATTCGCATGACCCGAGTATGCCGGGAGCGGCGCGCGGATTCAATTGCCCGCTTCCGGCGGCCTTTACGCCCGGCTATCAATTGACCCCCTTCGCCCGCCGATATATAATAGATAGCGTTCCGGCTCGTACAACCTCCCCATCCCATGGAGGGAGCGATTCTCATGTATTCATTCCGATCAATCTTTCCCGTACTCCTGTTCTTTCTCGTCATCTTCCAGACCGGTTGCGGCGAAAGCCCCACGGGCGGATCGACGGAAACGACGGGCAAAGTACAGGGCCGCGTCGTGAGTTCGGCCGATCCCGGCTCGGCGATCGCCGGCGCGACGGTTCGAATCGAAGGCACCGACATGACGGCTGTTACGGCCGAAGACGGTTCGTTCACGTTCGACGGCGTCACGGACGGTGACGTGCGCATCGTGATCGACGCGCCCGCCGGTTCCGGCTACGAATCGAGCGAGGTCGAAGTTTCCGTCCACGGCGGAGGCACGGTCGATCTCGACGTTGCGGTTCTCCCGCAGGACCTTCGCCCCGACCGCATCCAGCTCTATCCGGCCGAGGCGCGCCTCGGCATTCTCGACGAGACCCGTTTCTGGGTGAACGTCTGGGCGGACTGGCTCGGCGAAGACGGCCAGGGTCCCGGCGATCCGGGCGACGGAGTCGACGTGGACGGCGATCACGAGGGCGAGGACGATTTCGTACCCCCGCGCGGCGATAACGAAGAAACGACCGACGAGTTCGTACCGCCGCGAGGCGAAGACGGCGAGATCGGGGCCGAGAAGAGCGGCGATTATCCGTATCTTCGCCCGACATGGTCGATCAAGTCGGACACGCCGATCGGCGTGATTTCGCGCGAAGGAACGTTCATCGGAACGGCCGTCGGTCGCGGCACGATCGTCGCCACGTTCGCCACGGATCTCGTCGCGACCGCGACGGTCGAAGTCGTTGCCGACGGCGACGTGGTGCGCGTGCAGATGGCCCCCGGCTACTGGCTCTCGATCCAGAGCGGCGCGGAACAGTATATGGGCGCCTATGCGGTCACGGGGCGCGGCACTCTGCTCGAAGACCCGGCCATCGACTGGTCGCTCGACCCGCAAACGCTCGGCACGCTCGAACCGGTTACGGGACTCACGGCCGAAGAGGAAGCGGAGATCGTGCGGTCGCTGCCCTTCTATCATGAATATATCGATTACGGCTGGCCCGACGGTCCGCTCACCGACGAATGGTATCCCGAATACCCGCGCGAAGACCTGATCGGAAAAGTCTCGCTCGCGAAGTTCACGGCCGCGGAGCCCCCGGATGAGCGGGCGGCGGGCGTCGTGCGCGCCGCTCTCGGCGACGTTCACGCCGACACCGAAGTTCACGTGAGGCGGCGCGGCGTTCTCGAACGCGCCTACATTGCGCCCGACGAGATTCACGTGCGGCGCGATTCGCGCATCTTCTTCTCGGCGGCGGGTCTGAACGAATTCGGCTACGCCCTCGAAGGACTCACGTTCGAATGGCGCGTCGAGCCCGAGGGCTTCGGCGTCTTTGCCGACTTCGACGATCCCGACAAACCGGGCGGGCACGACGACGGATTCCCGCCGCACGACGGAACGGATATCGGACCCGACGGCACGAACCATGAAGATCACGGCGGAATGGGAATGGACGATGACGAGCCGATCCGTCCGCCGTTCGAAGTCGAATCGTTCCGGATTTTCTCGCCCGAGCAGACAGGCGAGGGTGAGATCATCGTAACGGTGACCGACCCGGTGTCCGCGGTCTCGATCGAAGCGCGCGCGCACGTGTTCGTCGAAGCGCCGCCGCGGTTGATCGACGTGATCGTCGAACCGGAAATCATCGAAGTCGAACGCGGCCACGAGATTCCGGTTCACGCGTTCGCGATCGCCGAAGACGGCGACGTCGTTACGCACGTCAAGTTTGAATGGATCTTGTCATCGCCGAGTCTCGGTGATTTCTACGACGGCCCGCGCGAACCCGACTACGATTCGACGCTGGCGGGTGACGACGGAGAACATCCCGGACGTCCGGACGGATCGGACGACGAATTCGGTTTCTCGATGCGTATTTTCCACGCGGCGGATACGCCGGGCGAAGGTTCGATCATCGTCGAGGCCCACACGGAAAACGGAGATGCCGTGCGGCGGGAAGTGCC
>JABDJQ010000150.1 GCA_013002425.1 Gemmatimonadota bacterium | reverse complement strand
GCTACTACCATATCGATATCTCGCAGCGCTATCTGCGTTCGCTCGGTTTTACGAACGTCGTCGACTTTTCGATTCGTGTCGACCCGCACGGGCTGAACGGGGCGGACAACTCGCACTATGTGCCGAGCGGGCCGCGGCTCGCGTTCGGCGACGGATGCGTGGACGACGCGGAAGAGGCCGACGTCATCGTGCATGAGTACGGGCACGCGATTCAGGACGACCAGTCGCCGAACTGGCTGAACAGCGGCGAAATGGGAGCGCTGGGCGAAGGCTTCGGCGACTACTGGTCCGAGGCGTACTCTGATCGCATGGGCTTTACGTTCAACCGCGGAAAAGTGTTCGACTGGGACGCGGGCGGATTGAACAACGGATCGCCCTGCTGGTCGGGGCGTCGCGTCGATACCGCGAAGACATATCCGGAGGACGTTTCGGGCAGCATTCACCAGACGGGTGAAATCTGGTCGGGAGCGCTCTGGGATCTCCGCGAGGCGATCGGGGGCGAAGCGGCCGACAGCGTGATCATCGAGAGCCACTTCTTCGTCGAACCGAGCGGGAGTTTCGGGTTCGAAGATGCAGGCCTTGCGTTGATCCAGGCTGATTCGGCCCTCACGAACGGGCGTTACGAGGCCGCGATCCGGTCGGTCCTGATCGCCCGCGGCATTCTCGAAGGGAGCCTGCTGGCGCCGGCGCTCTCGGAAGCGGCCGCACCGCTCACCGTGAGTCAGGGCGACTCGCTTGCCCTCGCGATCCGGGCCGTCGGCACGAATCCGGTGTCGCGGGTCGAAGTCGTGTACGGCATGCCCGCGTCGTCGCAGACGTTTTCACTGACGGAGACCGCGACGGACATCTGGAGCGGCACGCTCGGATTCGCGCTCGTCACGGACACGCTCCGCTACTACTATCGCGCGGTCGATGCGGCAGGCAACGTCGCGCTGGAACCGCCGGGCGCGCCGGCTCAGGTATTCGCCACCGCCGTTCTGCCCGACGCGGTTGCGCCGACCGTGACGCATGACGCGATCGGGGACCGGCTCGACAGTCAGTTTCCGCTCACGATCAGCGCGGTCATTTCCGATAATTTATCCCTCAATGAAGATTCATTGTTCGCCGAATATACGTTCGAGCCCGCGAAGGGCGGAAGCGCGCCTGCCGGCACGTTCGCTCTGACCGCGACCGGGGACGCCGGCACTTTCGCCGGGATCTGGCCCGATCTCGGCGATCGCGGGGGGCGCTACGAATATCGGATCGTCGCCGTCGACAACTCGATCGAGCCGAACCGGACGACCAGTCCCTCGTCAGGCGTGTACGAGTTCGAGGTCACGACAGACAGCGTGGCCCCCGTGATCGTGCATGAGGCGATTGCGGAGCGGGAAGCGGGCCTCGAAGATATCCCCGTATCAGCGATCATCCGCGACCAGGGCAACCTGATACCCGACTCCGTACTCGTGGAGTTCACGTTCACCGGAACGAGCGTTACGACGGGCGTGATCGTCATGACCGCGGAGAATGATTCGTCGTTCTCCGCGGTGCTGCCCGGCGGGCTCACGAAGGTCGGAACCTACTCGTATCGTCTCACGGCTCTGGATGCGGCGTTCGTGCCGAACCGGTCCCGCTTTCCTGCGGACGGCAGTTTCCTGACGTTCGATATCGTACCGGGCGGATCGGAACTGCGGCTGATCGGGCCGAACCCGTTCGGGGAGAGCGTGGCGTTCAGCGTCTTTCTCGAAGAAGCGTCTGAAATCAGTCTCGAGATCTACGACATCGCAGGTCGCCGTGTGGCCGAAGTCGCTTCGGGGAACCGGAGCGGTGCGCAGGTCTTCTCCTGGGACGGCCGGAACGATGCAGGGGAAGAGGCCGGGCCCGGAATCTACCTCTATCGATTCGAGAGAGGCGGCCGTGAAGAATCGGGGCGCATCGTTCGTCTTCGCTGATTCGCCGCCAGAGCCAGCCCCGCAATCGTATAGAGCGTCGTAATCACCTCCGAATCGCCGAGATTCCACTCCAGCGTGCCGTGCAGCAGAAATGCCGTCAGCGCCGCGATCGCGGCGATCGAGAGCGCGCTCCTCTGCGTGCCGGAACGAGGCTTCGTCCGGGCGCCGAGGGCGGCGTAGAGGCGCACGATCCAGTGGAGCAGCGCCGCCAGGCCCACGGCTCCCATGGCCGCCGCGGTCTGCAGCCAGTTCGAATGAAGATGTGTGAGACGCTCTTTCGCCTCGGGCGCTCGGTGCGAGGCGATAACGGGCTCGAGATTCTGCAGGCCCCACCCGAAGACGGGCTTCTCCCGCACGAGCGAAATCCCCGCGTCCCAGAGATAAGTACGCTCGACATTGAGGGCGTAGCCTGCATCCCATGACGTTACGAGCCGTTCGCGAACGGGCGCGTAGACGAGCAGCGCTCCTGCGAACACGACGAGCGCCGCGGCCCCCGCGCGCGATCGAGTCAGGACGATCGCGATCATCGCTGCGCCGAGCCACGCGAACCACGCCGCGCGCGTGTATGTGAACACGAGGGCGGCCGTCGTCGTGAAGAACGCGGCGATGTGCAGAAGTCGCGGCGCTGCCGAGCGAAGCGCCAGCACGAGACACACGAGGCTCGCCTGCAGAAAAACGCCGGTCGATGTCATATAGAAGCCGATCGGACCGTCGAGTCGGCCCGGGTGATCGCCGAGACCGCGCGCCTGTTCCCGGAGTCCGGCGATGGCGGCGAGAAGGAACGCGAGTGCGAACACGGTGACCGCCGCGCGCTCGCGCCCCGCCGTCGTGATGACGGCGACCGGCAAAATCGTAAGCAGCATGAGCGGGAACTTGCGAAGCTCGCGAAAGCCGGCGCCCGCGTCGCCCGCGAACAGCGCGATCATTAGCGCGGTCGCCCAGACCGCGATGCCGTACACGATCCCGCGAAACCACGGGCTCGAGCGCCATCGGTCGACCAGCCGCGCGCGGGCGGCCGGATTGCACGCGACAAGCAGCAGCGTGGCGGCGAACCCGAGCTGCTGCCCCGCGATTCCGAACGGCAGGAATGCGACGAGAGCGAGAAAGGTGAAGAAGGCGGCGCGATCGAGACCCGTCTGCAAGGTCACGCGTCCGGGAGGAGCGACCGGTAGACGGCCTCTGCGTTTCGAATCGTGTTCTCGACGGAAAAGCGGGCGCGTACTTTTTCGGCGTTGTTCTTCTTGAAGCGCAGGCGGAGCGGTTCGTCGCCGAGCAGCGTCTCGAGCGCCGTGTGAATGCGCGGCACGTCGCCCGGTTCGAAGAGAAAACCGTTCTCGCCGTCTTCGATCGCTTCCGGATTCCCGCCCGCGTTCGTGCAGACGACCGGAAGCGAGCGCGCCATCGCTTCCAGAATCGAAAGCGAGAATCCTTCGATGATCGACGGCAGCACGTAGACGGTGAGCAGTTCGTACCACGGAAGAACGTCCATCTGAAAACCGGCGTAGATCACGCGATGGGGGAGTGCGAGTTCTTTGCGCAGGCGTTCCAGTTCTTCGTCGTGGTCGATACCGAGAAAGAGGAGCACCACGTTGTCCGGAATGCCGACCATCGCCCGCATGAGCTCTTCCTGGCTCTTCTTTCGCGCCACGACGCCCACCACGCGCGTCCCTTCGGGGAGTTCGAGCCGCTCACGGATCGCGCCCACCTTCGCCGCGTCCACGTGTTCGTATCTTTCGAGCGGGATGCCGTTGTGCACGACCGAAACATGGTCCTCCGGAACGCCCCCCGCGATCATGCCGTCGGCCACCGCCTGGCTTACGGCGATGATGCGATCGGTGCCCGCCGCATAATAGCGGCCCTGGAGTTTCCCGCCGGACGAGAGCGGCACGTTCCTACGTGTGTGAACGAGTCGGAACCTGCCGCGAAAGATACGGCGCGCCTGAATCGAAAGATGCCGGTCGACCGAAGCGTGCGCGTTCAGTATGTCGATCGAACGTTCCTCGGCGATGTCGCGAATGGCGCGCGATCTGCGGACGTCGAGCGGCGAGCGGCCGAACTGAAACGGGATGAGTTTGACGCGGGCGTGATTCTGAAACCGCTCCCAGAGAAGCGATTCCTCGCGTACCGCCAGATACACCTCGTGGCCTCTGTCCGCGAGACCGCCCGTCAGATAAGTGATGGAATTCGTCGAACCGCCGAAGTCCCCCTGATGCGTCATCTGGAGAATGCGAAGGGGGCGGCTCATTGCGGGGTCATGCTTCCGTTTCGCGCTTGCGGGAGACGGCGATCGCCTCCAGGCAAGTCTGATAATGAATGTGTACGGTGTCGTCGAGACGACGAGCATAGCCACCGGCGAAGACTACGACAACGGGAATCCTGCGATCCCCGAAGCGATGCAGCGCGAGTGCGTCGCGCGCGCGCAGCCCTTCGAGCGTGAGCCGCAGCCCGCCGAGCTGATCTTCGCGATACGGATCCGCCCCGGCTACATAGATCACGAGGTCGGGTTCGAACCGCGCGTCGATCGCCTCGAGCCCGCCGCCCAGCGCTTCCAGATACTCCGCGTCCTCGATGCCGTCCGCGAGACCGATATCGAGATCGGAGCGCTGCTTCACCGGGTAGTTGTTCTCCTGATGAATCGAGAACGTGAAGACCGAGTCGTCGTTCTGAAAGATGCGCGCCGTGCCGTTCCCCTGATGCACGTCCGTGTCGACCACGAGAACGCGCGCGGGACCGTTCTCCTGCTGCTGCATCGCGCGCGCGGCGATCGCGATGTCGTTCACGTAGCAGAAGCCCTCGGCGTGTCCCGCGAACGCGTGATGAAGCCCGCCGCCGAGGTGCACGGCGGCGCCGTCCTCCCACGCGCACTCCGCGGCCAGAATACTCCCGCCGGCCGCGAGACGGAACGCGCCGATCACGGAAGGATTCACGGGGAGTTCGGACATGGCGGTACGCTCGGTGTAAGCCGCGCGCTCGAGGTCGTCGATGTACTCGGACGTATGCGCCAGAATCAGTTCGGCGCGCGTAATCCCGGGTGGTTCGAGAAACCACGAGGGAAGCGCGTCACCGTTTGCAACGAGCTTCTCGCGCACGAGTCTGTATTTGCTCGTGGGAAAAACGTGCGCGCCGATATCCGCTTCATATCGGTCGGAATAGACGAACCGGATCGGCAATCGTGTTTCCTCATTCGGAGATGGTGAACCTGGCGACCGTGAAGCGTTCGTTTCCGTCGAATGGACGGATCGCTTCCACTTCGACCATGTATTCCGCGCCTGTCTCGAGGCCGTCGAGCGTCGTCTGCGGAATCGTGACCGATGCCTCGGCGACTTCCGCACGATACGCGATCATACCCTCGACATCGTAAACGCGCACCACGTAGCGCCCCGTCGATTCCATCGGCGCCCACGCCACGGTTCCCGCGGCGCCGCGCGCCAGATCGAGCGTCTGCACGGCGGGCGTTTCCGTTCCGCCGCGTACGACTTCGCCGCTGTCGGTGTCGAGGCCTCCGCGCACGAGGAAGAGCGCGAACACGGCCGTGGCCGCGGCGACGCCCATCATCACACGCGGACCGCGGAAGAGCGCCGCGAGTTTCTCGAAGAACCCTCTCGAATCGGCGCGATTGTCGTCCGGCTGGATCTTGAAGCCGACTTTGGCGAGGTTTTTCGCGCGTACTTTCGCATAGGCGGGCGCCTCGACCGGGTCGCGCGCGATCTCGCTCAGCAGGTGCCTGGCCGAAACCAGACCGCGCAGCGACTCGTCGTCTTCCGCGAGCGCGGCTTCCACGCGGACGCGCTCGGCGTCGCTCAGCGTTCCTTCCATGTAGGCGGCAAGGGTCTGCTCGTCGAGTCCCCGTTTTCCGCCGCCGGATCTATGATCGAATTTCGCGTTCATTTCCCTTCCTCTCTTCTTCCCGTCCCCGGGCCTGTCGTCATGGGCAGGTCACTTCTACCTCATCGATACGGACGGGTGAGCGGAATTTGACATCACGAGAGCGCCGCCTCCCACTTCATGCGAAAACCCGGCGGCATGCTGCCTGCCGTGATTTCCCGGGCGGCGAGGGACTTCCCGATCTCCCCCGTGACCCGCTTCAGCTCCCGGTAGATCGTGTGTTCCGGCTTCTGCACGGTCTCGGCGATCTCCTTCACGGACAACTGCATCATATAATAGGACTTGAGAATCAACTTCGACTGCGGTTCGAGGCTCGCCAGCGTTTCCCGAAACGCGATCTCCACCTCGCGCGCCGCGGCTTCCTCGTCGGGTCCCGGCGCGTCAGCCGGCAGCTCGAGCGGCCGTCCCTCGCCGTCGGGGCTCACGGGCGCGTCGAGCGACAGAGCGGGCACCATGCGCATCAGATCGTGCGCCAGATTCCAGAGGTTGTGGCTCGTGAGAACCCCGTTGATCGTGCGCACGGCGTCGTGAACCTCCCCGAACGAAGTTTCCATGCCGTGGCGGGTCCGGAGCGTCTCGTACGCCTCCGCGAAGCTCATGCCCTCCCAGTAGCAATATTTGAATACGAGTTGCTCGCGCTCGGGAAGCTTCTTGATCGGCTCGTTCAGCCGTTTCCGGCCCTGTTTCCCGCGAATGAAGTCGATGCAGAGGTTGCGCGAGACCGTCACGAGCCAGGTGGAGAGCTTGCAGGAACCGGCCGTTCGGTCGGGGTCGAACTTCAGCAGGCGTCGCATGCCGTTTTCGTGGAGCTTTTCGCAGATATGCAGGTAGAGGTCGACCCGCCCGTCTTCATCACGACGGAACTTCGCGGCGACCGAGAAGATCAGATTGGTGTATTCGTCCAGAAACTGGTCCCAGGCCTCTTCCGGGCTCTCGCGGAGCAGTCTGATGAGAGCGGCGTCGGGAATCGCCATGGGCACCCCCTCCCGTGGCCTCACTATAGAGGCGCGGGAGAGAGGG
>JABDJQ010000149.1 GCA_013002425.1 Gemmatimonadota bacterium | reverse complement strand
GCCGGGAAGAAGAAAGTGGCGAAGAAGCCGCTGAAGAAGAGAGCGGCCGCCGGGAAGAAGAAAGTGGCGAAGAAGCCGCTGAAGAAGAAAGCGGCCGCCGGGAAGAAGAGAGTGGCGAAGAAGCCGCTGAAGAAGAAAGCGGCCGGCAGAAAGAAAGTGACTGCGAAACGACCCGTGAAGAAGAAGGCGGCATCGCGCACCGGGAGTACGCGAAAGAAGGCGCCGACGCGCAAGAAAGCGACAGGGAAAAAGGTCGTTCGCAAAGCTCCGGCCAGGAAAACCGCTCCGAAGAAGAAAGCCCCGGCGCGCGGCAAGAAGAAAGCACCTGCCAAGAAGAAGGCAGTCGGCAGGAAGAGGACCAGCAAGAAGAAAACCGCCGGGAAGAAGAAGACGACCGGCAAGAAGAAGACCCGCAGACAGACGGCCAGGAAATCCACATCGAAATCGACCCGCAAGCGCTCTACGCGACGCGCGTCCCGGTAGCCTGGGCTCCGATGGTTCGCACACCCGGAATAACTCCACGCTCGCTATCATTATATATCGAGACCGAACATATCGAGACCGTGCGCGACGAGACCGTGCGCGACGAGACCGTATGCGACGAGACCGTATGCGACGAGACCGTACGCGACGAGGCCGTGCGTGACGAGACCGCGCCGCGCGATCGGAGCCGCCGCATTCGCGCATTGCGAGAAACGCTGGTTGCCGTATGAGCAAGGTGCTGATCGACGGATTCAATCTGGCGCTTCGTCACGGCACCGGAATCCAGACATACGGGATGACGCTGCTCCGGACGCTTGTCGAAATGGGGCACAGTACGGCGGTCCTGTACGATCGCCCCTCGGTCTACAAAGAGACGGGACTGGACGAAGTCTCGTTCTGGGATCGCGCGGAAGAGTCGGAACTCCCGCGTCGTAAGTTCCTTCTGTCGGCGGCGCGCGGCGCGGCGGGTATCGACCGCCTGCAGCGAATCGAGTTCAGCGATCGTGTCATCCGCCCCCCGAAGATCCCGTTTACCGAAGTCTACAATCGCCCGCGCGCATTTCAGACGAGCATCGCCCTGTTTCGCAAGACGGGATTGCTTTCGCGATTTCGCGCGCCGCGGAAACCCGCGGTCTGGCACGCGACTTATCCGCTTCCCGTTCGCGTGCGGGGAGTGCCGACCGTGACGACCATTCACGACCTGATCCCGCTGAAGCTTCCGTACACGACGCTCGACGACAAGCGTTATTTCTACCGGATCGTAAAGCGGGCGCTGCGGGACAGCACGAGGATCGCCGCGGTATCGGAATGCACGAAAAGAGATATCCTCTCGTTCTTCGACGTCGATCCGGATCGTATTGTCGTTACGCATCAGGCGTTTCTGGAGACGCCGGACAGCCCGGATCTCGTGCCGGAAGATCGTTTTCTGAAACTGCACGGCCTCGATCCCGGCTCTTTCATACTCTTCGTCGGCAACATCGAACCGAAGAAGAACGTGGGGCGCGTGCTGAAGGCGTACGCGGCTCTCGATACGGAACTGCCGCTCGTTATCGTCGGTCGCAAGGCGTGGCTCTCCGATGACGAGCTGGGCCCCGGCCTCAGGCAACTCGGCTGGCGCGAAAAGACGCAGCTTCGCATGCTCGATTACGTAACGCGTCGCGAACTCGACATCCTCTACAGGAACGCGCGCCTCTTCGTTTTCCCTTCGCTCTACGAAGGGTTCGGGCTGCCGCCGCTCGAGGCCATGAAACACGGGTGTCCTGTCATTACTTCCTCGACTTCGTCCCTTCCCGAAGTGTGCGGGGATGCAGCCGTCTACGTGGATCCGCGTTCTCAGAAAGAGATCAGGGGCGCGATGGAGCGTCTTCTCGAAGACGACGAGCTGTGCAGGGATCTCAGCGGGCGCGGACGTGAGCAGGCGAAAAAATTCTCGGCCGAAAACTACGCGAAGCGTCTGGCGGTTCTTTACGAGGGACTCATCTAAGGCGTCTTCGACCGTATCCAGGTGAGAAGCGTTCGCGCGGTTTCGTCCCACGAGAAACGAGCGACCCTCTCCCGGCCGCGCGCGCGAAGATCCGCGCGGAGCCCCGCGTCGCACGTGATCTCCCGCACGGCATCCGAGAGTTCGCCCACCTCGACACTTTCCACCCGGCGCACCGCATCGTCCACGGCTTCGTCGACCGCAGGCTCCCGGGCGGCAAGCACCGGTGTTCCGCAGGCCATGGCCTCGAGCGGCGGCAGACCGAATCCTTCGTGCGTGCTCAGGAAAGCAAGAGCCTGCGCGCGCCGATAGAGCGCCGGAAGCGCGGCGAAAGGAAGCTGCGGCAGTCGATGAATGAACGCGCGCGCGGGGCTCTGCTCGATCTCGGCCCGCAGTTCTGTTTCCCACTCGGCCCGCGTCGGACTTCCCGCGATTACGAGGTGCAGCGGTCCGCCGGGTGCGCCCGGTTCGCGCGTCGTCTCGCCCGTCACCTCGCGCGTCGTCTCGCCCGTCGTCTCGCCCGTCGTTCCCTCGCCGCCGGCTCCGCGCATTCCCGCGCCGGCTGTTTCACCCGCGGCGTCTTCCGGCATCGTTCCCTCGCTCCCCAGCACGCGCGGCCACGTGCGAACGAGTGCGCGATTTCGTTTGCGCGGATCGCCGCCGCCGGTCGCGAGCACGTACCGTGCGGGCAGCGCGATCTCGCCGAGCGCATCGTCCGCCGCGGGATCGCCCGCTTCTCCCGTGAACTGCGGGTGCGGGGCCGGGATCAGCAGCACGACTTCATCGCGTTCGATCTCGAACAGGCGCACTACGTCCTTCCGCGTCGCGCGCGAGATTGCGGCGACGTGCGCGTTGCGCAGAATGCGACGGGCCATGAGCGCGCGCACGGAGCGGAGGATCGCCGCCCGTTTGTAAGGACCGTCTTCGAGAAAAGGAATGCAGTCGTGCACGGTGACGAACCGCTCGGGTCCGCCGGCGTGCCGCGGGGCGTCTTCGAAATGCGGAAAGTAAATCGCGTCGCACGGAAGCGCGCGGAATCGCCGCCCGTGCTCCCACGGCACGTGCGCGGAGAGAGGG
>JABDJQ010000122.1 GCA_013002425.1 Gemmatimonadota bacterium | reverse complement strand
GCGCCGAAGTAGTTCCCTATGTGAAGCTTTCCCGACGGCTGCACGCCCGACAGAATCCGCTTTTTCTTCTCGCCCAAGGGGGGTCCGCCCTCCGTTTCGGTCCAAAAAGAACTCCGCCGCGAGGCTCGGGCGGAGGCCGCAATACAACGCTAAAGGATACCAGAATCGCACTCTTCGCGCCCGGCCTCGATCCGCCTCCCCCGCCCGTGCTATTTTCAGATCATGCGGACCTTCGTTCTGACCTCCTTTCTGCTGCTCGCGTGCTTCGCCGCGGGTTTCTTCATTGCCGTGACGGAGCGCCCCCCGTACGGCACGCTCTTCCGCGCGTACGACGCGTTTCGCCGGAATCCGGCGGTTGACGCGGTTTACGACCGGCTTCGCGGCGTTCCGAGCACTCCCCCGCCGGTCGCGCCGAAGGCCGACAAGCATGAGAATCACCATTGGAACCTCATGGCGGAGAGAACCGGCGACGAAACGGATGCCGAAATCGAGGCCGCGCGGCAGGCGGTCGAAGGTCTCGCATATCTTCAAAGTTACGAGAAAGCAACCGGGAAGAAGAACGTCACCGTTCATGATCCCGCGCGCTCGCAGCCGGGATTGAACCTCTTCACCAACGCGGTTGCGCCCGCGGCTCATCTGATGGACCAGGCAGGCAACAGGCTTCACACATGGACAATCGCGTTCGAAGAGGCGTTCTCCGAATCGGGCGCGATACGGGGCCCGGGCTATCGATACTGGTTCTACTCGCGGCTCTTCCCGAACGGCGACCTCATCGCCGTTTACCCGCGGCACGGCATCGTGCGTCTCGACAAGGACTCGCGGCTCCTCTGGGCCGTGAGCGGCGACTATCACCATACGTTCGACTACGACTCCGGACACGGCACCATCATCGGGCTCAGGCGCGGCGACCTCCGGCCCGCTTCCTGGAGCGCCGCCGACTCGACCTGGCACGAACGGCTCGTCACTCTCGACGCGGCAACGGGTGACGTTCTTCGCGAAGTAAGTTTGATCGACGCGATCGAACAGTCAGAGTACGCCGCACTACTGCAGCATGCTTCCGGCCCGAATCCCGACCGCCTGCATCCCAATACCGTCCAGATTCTCGACGGCCGGTTCGAGCGGATTCATCCGGCGTTCAAAAAGGGGAACATCCTCACGTCCTTCCGCAACCTCGACACGATCGGGGTCGTCGATCCCGGGTCCGGTCTGCTCGTCTGGGCGCTGACCGGGCTGTTCGATCATCAGCACCGGCCCAACTTTCTGGACGACGGCACGCTGCTCGTCTTCAACAACAATCCGGTCCGGGGCCAGTCGGAGATCGCGGTTCTGGATCCTTTGACGCAGGAGAGGGTGTGGTCGTACGAGGCCGAAGGCTTCTACACGCGAATCTGCGGCGTCGCGTGGCCGCTCGCGAACGGCAACGTGCTCGCCAGCGAATCGCAGGCCGGCCGCGCGTTCGAAGTTACTCCCGACGGGGAAATCGTATGGGAGTACTACACTCCGGAGCGCCGCGGGGAGAACGGGGAGATGATCCCGACTCTGTTCGAAATCTACCGATATCCCACAGACTACGCCGACGCCTGGCTGGTTCGAAAGGACTCATGATGCGCACTTTGATTCTTGCGGGGCTTTTCCTGTTCGCGGGCCGGGCGCCCGCCCAGGAGTTCACTACCTGGTGGTTCGACGGAAAGGCCGAACTGAGCGGCTACGAACTCACGGTTTCGCGCTATGGCGAGGAGCGCACCGGGAGCGCCGTTCTGATCTACGTCACCGAACCGTTCAGCGAGTCGAAACGCACGAAGCTCGACTACCCGGCGCGCGCGCCGAAGGGGGATCAAGTCTCCGCGCTCAAGCTGAACATGGTGCGCGACTTTCAGACGGGAATCTACGATTACAATACGATGGTTTCTTCGTTCGTCCGCACGGACGATTTCTCCCCGCTCAAGACTTCCTTTTCGGGCGCCGACTGGTGCGGGCATGTCTATCAGGGGATCGAGTTTCACGATGGCAGGCTGCAGTCACGCCTCGACAGCTACTTCGAGAACGAGTCCGGTGAACGCGAACTGCCGATTCCCGAAGGCGGCATAGCCGAAGACCATCTCTTCATTCTTCTGCGCGGCCTCCGCGGCGCGTTTCTCGCTCCGGGGGAATCACGCACGCTTCCGCTCCTGACCGGCGTGCTCCAGAACCGTCTCGTGCACGAACCCCTTCGCTGGGTGGACGCCACGATCACACGGCGTGCGAGCGCCGAAGCGGTCACCGTTCCCGCCGGCACGTTCGATGCGATCGTCTACGACATCGCGATCGACGACGGACGAACCGGCGCGTTCCGAATCGAATCCGCCTGGCCCCATCGCCTCGTCGAATGGGAACTGCCGCCCGACCTCCGCGGCGCCCTCACCGGCAGCACGCGCCTCCCCTACTGGTCGCTTCACGCCAACGGCGACGAATCGTACCGCGCGCAAATCGGCTTGAAGTAGCCCCCGCCTCTCGTTTCCTTTCCCGAGCGGACCCGGAGGCCGGTTCCCTGAGCCCCGAGGCCCATTGGCCGGGCAGCCAGGACGAGGGGCGAAGGGAAGCCGGCCTCCGGTGCCCGCAGCGGAAAAAGGAAACTACCTAATCAGGACCATCTTGTTCGTTCTCGCTCCGCCCGCGTCTTCCATGCGCGCGAAGTACATGCCGCTGCCCACAAGCGTGCCGTCGTCGGCACGTCCGTCCCACGTCACGTCGTGCAATCCCCCGTCGCGATGGGCATCGAGCAGCGTACGCACGAGTCGTCCGCTGAGGTCATACACTTCCACGCGCACGCGGCCGGGTCGTTCGAGTTCGAAGCGGATCCGCGTGACGGGGTTGAACGGGTTCGGTTCGTTCGGGTACAAGGCGGATCGCGGAACCGCGGGCACGGGTTCGTCCACGTTCGTCGCCGACGTGAACAGCTCGCCGGTCACGAGCATCATCGCGTCCCACTCGACGGCGCCCGGGCCGAACACACCGATGTTAACGGTCGCCGGCTCGGGAAAGATCGTGCCGAGGTCGATCAGAATCAGATCGAGCCCCATCGCCGTCTTCAACGTGGTCACGTTCTTCGGTGTGGTGGCCGGGCCGGTCCCGCCGTCCGAATACAGGATGAACGCGTCGGCCGCAAAGTAGCCCGAGAACGGCTGCTGCACCTGCCACTGAACGAACGTGCTCCCCGGATCTTCGGGCAGCCCGAACGGGTCGACGAGCTGGACGGGGGCGAGCACGAGAACCGTGTTGTCCTGATACCCGAGCAGCGGGTCGCCGCCGTTATAGATCCAGAGGCGATCGGGGTCGGGCTGGAGCGGAATCTGCGCCTCCGTCTGGTTGAACCAGTTCGGGCCCGTCGTCGCCGGGATCGAATTGTAATCCGTGCCGTCGAACCAGCCGTATTGATAGAACCCGTTCGTGCCGGCGCCGAGTCCGGGATCGAATTCGGCCGAGCTGCCGTCGGTCCAGCCGATCGAGTGCGTATTGTAAATATCCGAGTTCACGGGCGTTACCGGGGTCGATGTCCCCGGGAGCCAGGTGATCCCGACACGCGAACCTCCCTTGTTCGAGTGCATGGTCATTTTGTATTTGCCCGTCGCGCCCGGCGCGCCGAACGTCCGGAAGTAGATCGTCTTCCCTTTGTTCCAGTTATAGCCGCCGACCTTCGTCCACTTCGTACCCGTGCCCGCCGTACTCTCGCACGCAAGCGTGAAGTTGGCGCACGTGTCCGAAGTCGTACTGCCCGGGATCATGATGCAGCCCGTCGAGCAGCTCGACGCGAGTTCGAAGCAGAACGATTCCCCCGCGCCCGCGCTTCCCGACCCGAAGCGATGGCTGTAGCCGCCCTGCGGGTAGTCGTCGTTCTCGTACTTCCCTTCCCAGTACTTCTTCCACTTCGTCGAGTCGGGACTCGAAATCAGCGAATCGATGAAGTCGCGCGTATTCCCGCGCGCCCACTCGTACGCTTCCACTTTACGAAGGCCGCTCAGGAGACAGTCGAAGAGGTACTTCGAGAATATCGAGCCTGTGAAAGGACCGCCGGTCAACGAACTCGAACTTGCCGAGTCACTCGCGGAAGTGACATGGAATCCTGTCACCCCCTTGTCGGTCAGCTCGTCGAGCACGCTTCCCGAGTAACAGAACTGCAGAATGCAGCAGTACTCCTTCGCCTTTTGATCCGCGAGTTTGCATGCGAATTCCTTGGCGGTCATGTCGGTGCCTGGAAATTGCAGCACGTCGGGATTGCCGTGCCCCGTCCAGTAGACGTAGAGCTTGTCGCAACCGTCGGGCAGGCCGTCGAGTTCCGTCAATGTCTGCGCGGCGCTCTTCTTGTGAATGATCTTGGGATTCGAGACGCCGAGGGAGTCGAAGACCTCCTTCGCGCGCTTCATGTTCTCCTTGAACGCCTTGTTCTTCGCGGTGTCGTACGGACAGACGATCACGCCCCACGGCCCGGCCGCGTCTTTGTCCCACTCGGTCGGCCATGGATTGTATTCGAGATCGGTCTTCGGAACGATACCGAGGCTGCGCCGCGTGCCCCGCTTCTGTTTCGGGATCGATGCGCCGTCGCTCCAGAAACGGTCGGCCGTATTCTCGCGATCATCGCGATCGACATAGTAGAGAGCGCCGTCGACCCCGGGCCAGTACTGCTTCTCCACACAGAGATCGATCGCGCCCGTCGTGAAGTTCACGAGAATGAACTCGGTTGGATGTGCGAAGTCACCGATCGGACGGTTGTCGAGCCAGAAAAACCAGGCGGAATCCGCCACGACGGCAACCGTGTCCTCGAGATCTTCCTGAATGACCGTGCCGGGGGCAAGAGGATCCTGGAGCGCGAAACCGTCGAGTATGATCTTTACGCTCGAAGTATCGATGATTGTGCTTTCAACAATTGAGATGGCTGCATCACGCGTGATCGCTTCCGCGGGCAGTGCAACCGGGAGAGAAAAGAGTACGAACGCGAACAGAACGCATCGGGAGAGTGAGCAGTACATAGAAGTACCTCCAGTAGGAAAGTCGGCTTCACGATGTGAATATAGAAACGTCCGGCTGATTCGAACGGATCAATCGACTGGCTGAATAGATACTTCGGTACCGGATCCATCGTAGCACCGGAAACGAGGGCACGCCCATACCGAAACGAAAGAGATGATGGTGTGTCGACAAAAAAGAGTCGATGGACCTTCAAGATTTCAGTTGCACTATAAATACACGGTAGATTAAACGCGCTATACTGTTGCCATGGAACGCACGTTCGCACACTACGAGATTCTCGGCGCGATCGGGGCCGGCGGCATGGGCGAAGTCTGGAAGGCGCGCGACTCGCGCCTCGGGCGTCTTGTCGCGCTGAAGCTGCTGCCCGAAGACGCCTGCGACGAGGACGGCACGCTCGAACGCTTCCGCCGCGAGGCGCAATCCGCGTCGCGTCTCAATCATCCGAACATCTGCACGATCTACGACTTCCTCGAAGACGACGGCCGCTTCGCGATCGTCATGGAACTGCTCGAGGGCGAGAACCTGCAGGATCGTCTGGCGCGTGGACCTCTTGCCGTCGACGACATGCTGCGCATCGCCGTACCGGTTGCCGACGCGATCGCGTTCGCCCATTCGCAGGGCGTGCTTCATCGCGATATCAAGCCGGGCAACATCTTTCTCTCGCAAAGCGGCATCGCGAAGATTCTGGACTTCGGGCTCGCGAAGCTGACCGAACCAAACGCGAACACGCTCTCCTCGATCGACGCGACGGTCGTCTCCCCCGGCCCCGACGCCTCGCTCACGCAGATGGGCGGCACGGTAGGCACCGTCTCTTACATGTCGCCGGAGCAGGCGCTCGGGCGCGATCTCGACGCGCGCTCCGACGTATTCTCGTTCGGCGCCACGCTCTACGAAATGGCGACGGGGCAACGCGCGTTCGACGGACCCACGATGGCCGCGGTCACCGACGCTCTGCTGCACCGCGACCCGGTGCGCGCGAGCGAGCTTCGCTCCGAGATTCCCGCCGGCCTCGAGAACGTGATCGTCAAATCGATGCAGAAGGATCGCGAGGACCGCTTCGAAGACATGCACGCTCTCGCGCGGGCGCTGAAAGAGGCGGACTGGAGCGAGGCGCCGAAGAAGGGAGCGAAGACAGAGAAGACGTCGATTGCCGTCCTCCCGTTTCGTCACATGAGCGCCGACGCGGACGACGAGTACTTCGCCGACGGTATGGCCGAAGAGATCATCAACTCGCTTGCGAAGATCGGGCCGCTCCGCGTCGTTTCGCGTACGTCTTCCTTCGCGTTCAAGGGGAGGGACGAGGATATTCGCGAAATCGGGAGCGCGCTCGACGTGAACGTCGTGCTCGAAGGGAGCGTGCGCAAATCGGGAAACCGCGTGCGCATCACGTCACAGCTCATAAACGTCGAAGACGGCTATCACCTCTGGTCGGAGCGCTTCGATCGCACGATGGACGACATCTTCGCCGTACAGGACGAGATCGCCGAGAGCATCGCGAAAGCACTCGAGATCGTGCTCACGAACGAAGAGCGCGAGGCGATCCGCGAGATTCCGACCGATAGCGCCGAAGCGTACGAGTACTATCTGCGCGGCCGTTTCTATCTCTGGAAACTCAACCCCGAAAGCTTCCTGATGGCCGACTCCATGTTCCGCGCGGCCCTCAAGGAGGACCCCGAATTTCTGCTCGCGCTGGCATCGCGTGTGGAACTCTATTCATGGTTTTATCTCTGGCTCCCCGTGGAAGACAAGCGTTCGCTGCAATCGAAAGCGGAGGAACTGGCCAGGCAGTCGCAGGAAATCGCTCCCGATCGAGCGGAAACCAGGTTCGCCTTCGCCCTCACACACTGGATGAAACAGGAACACGCGAAAGCGTTGCAGCTCTTTCAGGAAGCTGCCGAAATCGATCCCGGCTACTGGGAGGCGCACTTCTACGGCGCACGTGTCGCGATGGAAGGCGGCCGGCTCGATGTTGCCGCCATGATGTTCGAGCAGGCTTACAGGATCCGGCCGGACGAGTACCAGGCGATGTGTCTGCGTTCGACCTGCCTGCGTGGAGAACCCGAGGAAGCAAAGGTCGTCGCGGAGGCGAAGAAAATACTCGAAAGGCACATCCGCCTGCATCCGGATGACAATCGCGCCCTCGGTTTCCTGGTCACCTGCTACGCCTTCGAAGGAGACGAGGAGGAAACGCGCGCGCTCGGAGAGGAGCTCCAGAGGCGCAGCGACGTCGACGCCGGCTTCCTCTACAACGTGGCCTGCGCCTATATCCACCTCGGGTGGAAGGAAGAGGCGTTCGAAATCCTGTTCAAGATCGTCAAAGACGGATGGGGGAACCCGGAATGGCTCGACTCGGACCCCGACATGGACCCGCTTCGGGACGACCCTCGATTCGGCGGATTGATCGATGAAATCAAAAAGAACCGGGAGCGCACGGGATAGGCGCAAACCCCCGAATCAGCACGCAGCCTCACTCCCGCCTGTCCCGCCCCCGCCCCTCCCCCGGCCTCCGCCGACACTTGTGGCCTTCGGCCCCCCTTTTTGCTACTCTTTTACCTGCACCTGTAACCGCATTCCCAATCTCTTTCGGAGGAATTCATGAGACTCTCGACTCGCCTTCTGGCGGCGGGGAGCCTTGCGGCGTTTCTGATGACGGCCATGCCCGCGCTCGCGGAAGGCCCGACCTCGCTCGAAGAAGCGAAGAAACTCGCCGCGGAACAAGGCAAACCGCTGCTCGTCGACTTCTACACCGAATGGTGAGGATCCTGTAAGCGTTTCGCTCGTGCAGCGAACGAAGATCCCCGCCTCAAGAACGCCCTCGCGCAGAACGTCGTGCTCTATAAAGTAGACGCGGAAAAAGGCGAAGGCCCCGAACTCACGAAGGCCCACGGCGTTGCCGGCTTCCCCACGTTCCTCATGCTGACGACCGACATGGAGCCGGTCGACCGCTGGATGGGTTACGCGGACCCGACCTCTTTCGTCAAGACGATGAAAAGCACGGCCGTGAACCCGATGACGATCGCGGCGCGCCAGGCGCGCTACGACGCGGAGCAGACGGCGGGCGACGCGGCCATTCTCGCGCGCTATGCCGGCGCCACCGGCGAAATCGACAAGGCTCTCGGGCTGTATCGTAAGGCGGTCAGCATCGGTGACGGCGAAACCTACGGCTATCCGATCTTCGAACTGACGATGAAGAAGTTCCGTGAAGGCGGCGACGACGCGGATCCGAACATGGTCATCCGCGCGGCCGACAACATGGTCGCGTCGGGACAGGGCTCGGATACGGAATGGATCTACATGGCGTTCGGCATGTCGCGCTTCGCGCACGGCGCCGAAAAGCCGAAAATGCAGAAGCCGTATCTCGAAACGGCCCTCGCGAAAACCGAAAAGACGATCGATCCCGATCTTCGCAGGTATCGCGGCGACCTTCTGATCGAGCACGCTCTCTATATCGAAGAGAACAAAGAGAAGGCCGTCACGTACAAGCGCGGCAACATGGCCGAAGGCTGGATGGAAGACGCGGGCGAACTGAACAGCTTCGCCTGGTGGTGCTTCGAGAACAAGGTGAACCTGCAGGAGGCCGAAGAGATGGCCCGCAAAGGCGTCGAACTCGCTCCGGCAGGGAAAGAAAAGGCCATGATTCTCGATACACTCGCCGAAATCTGCAACGAACGCGGATCGTGCGAGAGCGCCGTCGAGTACATCGAGCAGGCGGTCAAGGAAGACCCCGAAAGCGATTATTACAAGAAGCAGCTCGAGCGCTTCCGCGAACTGCTCATGTCGAAGAGCTAGAGAAGCGACACGAAGTCGATGACCGAGGGGCCGGCGAGCGATCGCCGGCCCTTTCGCATGGGCGCCCGGTCGCAGCGCTCAGTCGCAGAGCCCGGTCGACGGCCTCAGTCGACGGGCGTGAACCGGATCGCCTGCCCTCCGCCGGGCGCGAGAACGATCGTGAGGACCGTATTCGCGTCGACTTCCCGCTCTTCGATCACATACGCGTAAGCGTTCGTCTCCCAGTCCGCGTCCGCCGCGTCTCGATAGACCGTCGCGCGGTACTTCCGCCCCGCATCGAGAAACGCGAGCGGCGTATTCAGGGTCCGTCCCTCTTCGTCCGTCACGCTCGCGAGATACCAGTCGTCGCTGTTCCTGTCGAGCCGCGCGATCGTGACATAGTCGCCGATTGCGCCGTGCAGCACCTTGGTGGCGCGCCAGTCCGCCGGTACGTCCTTGATGAACTGAAACGCGTCGGGGCGCGCTTCGTAGTTCTCCGGCAGGTCGGCCGCCATCTGGAGCGGGCTGTAGATCACGACGTACAGCGCGAGTTGCTTCGCGAGAGTCGTATTCACGCGATTCCGCGGCCGGTACTCGTCGAAATGCAGATCGAAGATGCCGGGCGTGAAGTCCATGGGACCCGCGAGCAGGCGCGTAAAAGGCAGGATCGTCGTATGGCCGGGCGGGTTGCCCCCGTCCCCCGACCACGCGTTGTACTCCTGGCCGCGCGCTCCCTCGCGTGTCATCATGTTCGGCCACGTGCGCCGGATGCCCGTCGCCTTGACCGGCTCGTGCACGTCGAGCACGACATGGCGCGCCGCGGCGGCTTCGACCACGCGCCGGAAATGTTCGACCATGAACTGGCCGTAATGCCACTCGCCCGGGGGAACGCTCTTTCCACCCGGCTGCTGCACGTTCGGATCGTCGCTCACGTACCCCGTCTTTACGGCGCGAATCCCGTCGCGCTCGCAGAGCGCGAACGCGTCGGCCATCTGTTCTTCGTAGTTCTCGATCGCGGCTCCGGTTTCGTGATGCCCGATGAGGCGCACGCCCTTCCGCGCCGCGTAGCGCGTCAGCGTCTCCCGGTCGAAGTCGCGATGCGGCTCCGTGAAGCGAAACGCGTTGCCGTTCCGAAACCAGTCGCCGTCCCACCCCACGTTCCAGCCCTCGACCAGCACGCCCGCAAAGCCGTGCCGCGCGGCGAAATCGAGGTAGCGTTTCGTATTGGCCGTCGTCGCGCCGTGTTTCGTCCCGCTCCCCCATGTCGATTTCCCCAGATGCATCTCCCACCAGATCCCGACGTACTTGCCGGGCTCGATCCAGGAGACGTCCGCGATCCGGCTCGGCTCGTTGAGGTTCAATATGAGGGGCGACTCGATCAGACCGCCCGGAGTTTCGCTGATCTGCACCGTGCGCCACGGGGAACGCATCGGAAGCTCGGCGCGCACGAGATCGCCGTTCGACCACGGCGCGAGGTCGGCTTTGAGCGTGACGGCCTTCCCGAAGTCACCGGCCGTTCGGGCGAGTCGTCGCAGGCTCATGCCCGCGTAGTTCGTCAGCGCGGCCTCGTGAATGCTCAGGTAGAGATCGTCATCGCACCGGATCGTGAGCGGGGTATGCGCGACCGTGATCTCGCCTGCGGGGGTTTCGTTCGTCACGTATTCGTAGCGGTTGTGCCGGTACGACTCGATCCACCACGCCCGGCCGCCGGCAGGCAGCCCGAACTCCGTGACTTCGTCGGTAACGAGCACGGAGTCGCGCCCGTCGTGAGCGGGGATTTCGTAGCGAAAACCGAGGCCGTCGTCGAACACGCGAAAACGGATCGTGAAGCGCGCGACGGGCCGGATCGCGTCATCCGACGGCGCGCCCGGCGACAGCGCGCCCTGTGACAGCGCTTCGGGATTCGACTCCAGATCCACGCGCAGTTCCCGATAGTGGGAGCGCACGTCGCCGAACTCGCCCCACACCTGAGTCCACGTCGTGTCTCGTGTCGCGCGGGCCGTGTCGACGATCGCAAGTCCGCCGGTCAGATCCGCCTCGCGCAGAACGAGCCACAGGCTGGAACGATGCAGCACGGCTTCGCAGCCGCGCCGGACCGAATACGAGAGCTCGCCGTTCTCCGTTGCGATCTCCACCTGCAGGTTCCCGGAGGGTGAGGTGACCGCGACGGGGTTCGCGCATACCGCGCCCGACGGGATGAAACCGGAGAGCAGAGCGAGAAAGATCGAAACGGGATGCAACAGGTTCATGCAGGGAGTGTAACGCGGCGCCGGGCCGTAATCCACGACTCATGGCCCGGCCGGCGGGCGCCCCCGAACGTTTCCGCGGGTCATGTATAATAGAGAACAGCGCGAGGCTTCCCCGCGTTCGACAGGATTTTCATGAAAACGATTTCGCCCGCCATTCCGTGCATTTCCGCCGTCCTCGGCGCCACCGCCGTCCTCGGCGCCACCGCCGTCCTCGGCGCCACCGCCGTCATCGGCGCGCTGGCCCTTCTCGGCCCCACTCCGGCTGCCGCGGATACCTGGTACGTGCTGCCCGACTCGACCGGCGACGCGCCCACGATTCAGGCCGCGATCGACTCGGCGACGGCCGGCGATTCCATCCTCGTCGCCGCCGGGCATTACTTCGTGATTCTCGACGCGGTCTTCAAGGACGACATCGTTCTGGTCAGCGAGTCCGGTCCCGCGGTCACGATTCTCGACGCGCTCCCCGCGATGAACCCGCAGTCACGTCAGGTGCTCCGCATCAGCTTCTCCGATCACTTTACGGTCGAAGGATTTACGATGCAGAACGCGAAACCAGTTATCATTCCGAACAACGAGGGCGGCGGCATTCGAATCACGCGATCGCGCGCGTTCGTTCGGAATAACGTGATCCGATCCAATCAGATCATGAACGGGGGCGCGATCGCTTTTGACATGAACTGTACGGAATGTGCGGGAAGTATTATCGAAGGAAACACGTTCGAGAACAATCTGGGCGGCCACACGGCGGGCATCTATTCCGTGAACGGCCAGGGACCGATCACGATTCGCGATAACGTGTTCACGGGGCAGACGAGCCAGCACACGATCTACTTTGCAGGAACGACTCTCGATCTCGAGAACAATACGTTCGAAGGGAACAGCTCGTCCGTGGCGTGCGTTTCGATCACGTCCGCGTCTACGGTATCGGGCAACGTGATCGTGAACGACATCGCCGCCGGCATCGTGACAGACGGGGCCGCACTCACGAACAACACCGTGACCGGCTGCGTAACCGGAATCAGCGTCGCGAACGGTTCCGCAAGCAACAACATCGCCTGCGCGAACGAGACCGGCATCGTCTGCGAAAACTCCGCGCTGCAGTGCAACGACGCGTATGGAAACGCCGTCGCCGATTACGATACGGCGCTTTGCGCAGGGATGACGTCGTCGAACATCGCGCTCGACCCTCTCTTCTGCGGCGCGCAGGCAGGCAACTTCAGCCTCGCATCGGAATCACCGTGCGCACCTGCACAGTCCGGCGCATGCGGCCTGATCGGCGCGCTCCCCGTGAGCTGCACGGCAACGGGCGTGGCCGGCGGCCGAAGCGAATCAACGACATGGTCGCGCGTCAAGTCGCTCTTCCGCTAGAAAAGAACTTCCGCCTCATTCCATTGCCTACTGACGGGCGTGCTGTTTTTCCGAGATGGTATCGAGGTACCGCTTCACGCCCTCTTCGACGGACGCGAACGGCTTGTCGTATCCGGCGGCCCGGAGCGCGGTGAGGTCGGCTTCGGTGTAGTTCTGATAGCTGCCGCGGAGCGAGTCGGGGAACGGGATGTATTTGATCCTGCCGCGGCCGCGCCAGTCGATCACGGCGCGCGCGACGTCGTTGAACGGCTGCGCGCGACCGGTGCCCACGTTGAAGATGCCCGAACGCTCCGCGTGATCCAGAAACCAGAGGTTCACGGCGACGGCGTCTTCGACGAACACGAAGTCGCGCTTCTGCTCGCCGTCGCCATAGCCGCCGCTTCCCGCGAAAAGACGCACTTCGTCCCCTTCCCGCAGTTGATTGTGCAGATGGAACGCGACGCTCGCCATCGAACCCTTGTGCTGCTCGCGCGGGCCGTACACGTTGAAATAGCGCATGCCGACGACGGGCGATCCGGCCGTTTCGTGATTCGGCGGGCCGCTGCCGCCCCATCCGCGATCGTTTCGCACGTAGCGGTCGAACAGGAATTTGGAATACGCGTACACGTTGATCGGGCTCTCGCAGGCCGGATCTTCGCGGAACGTTTCGCCCCGCCCGTAGACGCTGGCCGATGACGCGTAGAAGAACGGCACCCCGGCCCCGGTGCAGACATGGTAGAGGCGCTTCGAGTACTCGTAGTTCCGCTGCATCATCATGCGGCCGTCCCACTCGGTCGTGGCCGAGCAGGCGCCCTGATGGAACACCGCGCGAATCCCCTTCGCCGCGCCCGGCGCTTCGATGCGCGCGAAAAGGTCGTCCCGGTCCCAGTAGTCGCGAATGGCGAGGTCGGCGAGATTGAAGATTTTGCGGCCGTCGGTCAGGTCGTCGACGACGATGATGTCCGTTTCGCCACGCTCATTCAGGGCGCGCACGATGTTGCTGCCGATAAATCCGGCGCCGCCGGTTACGAGTATCATGGTTTCATCCTACCAGAACGGGGTTCAGAACGTGAAGAGCGAGTCGCCGGGGTACTGGGCGTGCCACGCGAACCAGAGCGCGTAGCGGACGTTCGCGAGCCGGTCCGTGCCCGCGTCCCGGACGGTAACGCGCGGCGGACGCCCTTCATACTCGAAGCGATAGGAGCGCCCGTCGATCTCCCGTTCCCATTTGCCGTCGGGGCCCGCGGCGCGCGCGATCTCGTCCACCGGAAGCACCACGGCCCCCGCACCGGACGGCACGGCCACGATCGAGCTCTTGAGCGGAATGCCCTCGGGAGGCGGGAGCGGTTGCGCGGGAAAACGCAGTCGCTGCGAACCGTAGTACGTGCCGTAAGGCCGCTTCTTGTACATGTCGTAGAGCGCCGGGTCGCGCTCGATCACGGTCGTCTGCGGATTCCAGCGGACCCAGTCGCCCCATGTCGTGTAGGCGGCCGGAATCGTCGCGAGTTCGGTTCCCGCCATCGTCCCCGCAAGCGCCTTCCCCTGGAGCTGCGACCAGAGGCTCTCGTCCGGAACGCGATCGCGGCGATCGAACATCATCAGATTCGAGTCGTGCACCTTGCCGGAAACGCCGAACACGAGCGTTTCGGCGCCGACGTTCCGGTCGTAAACACCGACCGCGTCGGTGAGCGGACTGTACGTCACCGCGATCGGCCGCCCGCCGAGCGTGTCGTTCACGATTTCGTGCCAGTTGAGTACGTCGATCGGATAGGCGCGGGCGGCGCCGGCAACGAGAACCCCGATCACGCGGTCACCCCCGACCAGATACTTGCCGCGACGTTTTTCGGCGAGCGCGTCGATTTCCTCGCGCGACTGCACGGCCGGGAGATCCATCGCCTTCAGTCCGTCGCGGCCGAAACCGGCGTCGACGATCTCGTCGACGGGGACGAGGGCGCCGGAGAGGTCGAAGGGCTCGTCGGCGCCCGACACGTTCGTGCTCTGTTCGAGAACCGGGATCAGGCGATAGAACACCGCCGCGATGATGAGAACGAAGAGTAGAAAGAAAACGGCGCCGGCTCGTCCGAGCGAGACCTTTTTCCGGTCAGTCATTGGGCCGGGGATCGTCGTGGTCGACGGTCGATTCCGGGGCATGGGCTTCGCTCGCGACCGAGCCGCGCGCTTCGACGATCGGGATCGGACCCCGGTCGGCCACCATGAGCCCGAGCAGAAGGGGCAGATAGAGGAGCGACGCGAAGAAGAGGCCGCGCGCCTCCTTCTGACCTTTGCTGCGCAGGAACTTGAGGCCGAGGTGGGTCATCATCAGGCCGAGCAGAAAAGCGCCGATTCCGAAGAAGAGGCCCGCCATGCCCGCCGCGACGGCGACGATGCCGATCGGAATGAGCGCGAGCGAGTAGAGAAGCGCCATGCGAACGGTCGAGCGGCCGCTCGGGTCGGCGGCGCTGAGCATCACATAACCGCCGCGCGCGTAATCTTCACGATACATCCAGTCCAGCGACAGAAAATGCGGGATCTGCCAGACGAAGAGTACCGCGGCGAGAATGATCGCGCCGAAATCGATGCGGCCCGTGCTCGCTACCCAGCCGATTACGGGCGGGATCGCGCCCACGACCGCGCCTACGATGGTATTCAGCGAGCTGTGCGCCTTGAGCGGCGTATAAATGAGCGCGTAGAGCAGAAGGCAGTAGAGCGCGAGTTCGGCGGGTTTCGGTCCGACGGCAAAGAACAGGATCGCGAGCCCCGCGAGCGCCGTCGCGAACGCGAAGAGAGAGGCGTGCAGAACGCCGATCTCGCCGGCCGGAATGGGGCGCTTCCGCGTTCGATGCATGCGGGCGTCGCGATCGCGCTCCATGACCATGTTGAACGCGCCTGCGCCGCCTGCGACGAGCGCGGTGCCGAGTACGGTCGCAATGAAAAGCCCCCAGCGCACGCGCTCTTCCGGCACGATGAAGCCGACGGCCGCGGTCATGACCACGAGCGAAGAGAGGCGTGCCTTCGCGAGTTCGCTGTAGATGCGGAGGAGTTTCATCGCGTCCTTCAATGGCCCGAACGAGGGGATAAAAAGATCGGGGACCGCTCTGGTCACCCACGGATCAAACGAGTATTCTTTCAAATGATAGAGGGCGGGTACGGTCAAAGCAAGGGGATCCACGGAGAATCATGACGACGGAAACGGGAATCGAGAAAGAGGCTGTTATCGGGCCTGAGACGCCGTTTGAGGGGGGCGCCTCCGAAGGCGCCATCGACGTTCCGAACGGGGAAAAGGGGCGGATTCTGGCCGCCGGGTTCGGAACCACGGTCGCGATGTGGGCGATCGGCTATATCACGCACATGCCGGCCGTTTCGGTCCCGCAGTGGCTCACGGTCGCGCTGCTGGCCGCGGTTCTGGTGCACGGCGGGTTTCGCGCCGCGCGCGCCACGGGCGACGGCCTCATGGCGGGCGTGAAGACGGGGCTGCTGTCGTCACTCCTGAACCTCCTGGTGCTCGGCAGCCTGCTCGGAGGGAACGAACCGGGAGCGATCGTCCCGAGCGCGGCCATCATGATTCCGGGTTTTCTGGCGGCGGGTGCGCTTCTTGCCGGGATCGGCGGAGCGATCGCGGGAAAAGGCGCCGCACAGAACCCGAACGGCACCGGGGCTTTTGCGGGCGTCGGGGCGATGGCGACGCTGCTGCTGCTCGTCGCGGGCGGCATCGTCACGAGCCAGGAGGCGGGACTTGCCGTCGTCGACTGGCCTAACTCGTTCGGCTACAACATGTTTCTGTATCCGTTGTCGCGCATGAGCGGCGGCGTTTTCTACGAACACGCGCACCGGCTGCTCGGCTCGCTCGTCGGCATCACGACCGTCGTGCTCGCGTTCCAGATCTTTCGCATCGACCGGCGCGGATGGGTCAAGGGCATGGCCGCGCTCGCCGTCGTGCTCGTGATCGTGCAGGGGATCATGGGCGGCCTTCGCGTGACGGGAAAGCCGACGCTCAGCACCGCGGAAGCCGACATGGCGCCGAGCATCGAACTCGCCGTCGCGCACGGAGTCACGGGTCAGGTGTTCTTCGGTCTCATGGTGGCTCTCGCACTCGTGCTCTCCACGCGCTGGTTCACGAACGGCCCGGCCGTCCGCCTGAAGACCGCCGGCACGGAGCGCACGCTTGCGATCGTCTTTCTCGTTTTCGTCGTATTGCAGATCGCTCTCGGCGCCGTTCTGAGGCACATGGACAGCGGACTCCTGTCGCATATCGGCATGTCCGTGCTCGTGCTCGGCCTCGCCGTGTTCGTC
>JABDJQ010000104.1 GCA_013002425.1 Gemmatimonadota bacterium | reverse complement strand
AGACGGATTCGTGGTAGAGGTCCTTCGCATGTGCCGTAAAACTGAACGGCGTTCGCGTGAGACTTCCGGCGAGCCTGGCGACCCGCGCGGCGCTCGTCGCGAAGTGCGCATGCAGGTGGTCGAGTCCTCGCTCCTCGATCTCGTGCGCGAGAGCGAGCCCCTTGGCGAACTCCCGCGACGCGCGCTTCTCGTCTTTGACGATCGACTCCCAGAGTGCATTCGCCGGCGATGCGCCCCGCTCACTCCAGCGTTCCCGATGATCGTAAATCCAGCGAAAGAGGCCGACCGGGTTCAGGTCCGGCAGGTACACGACTTCCGCCTTTACTTCGGAGAGCTTGCGATGAAACCGCCCCTCGTTCGGCGTATACAGCGAGAAGATCGTGACCGATACGCCCTGGCGTTCCAGTTCGAGAACCTCGTTCACGATGAACGTCTCCGAAAACCGCGGATACTTTTTCAATACATAGCCGATCCGCTGGGCCTTCATCGAAGATCCTCCGAAGCACTCACGCTGCCTTCTCCATTCTCCCCGGGGTGAACGCCGCGAACGACGAACGGTGTCAGTTCGTCGAGGGCGCGATCGAGACCCGTAAACTCCAGACCTGTGCCCGCCGGCTTTTCTTTTTCGAGTTCCATGTCGATGGCAAGCGCCATGAGTTCCGGTGACAGCCTTTCGGGGTGAAGCATCGTCGCGAGATCGCGATCCATCAATCGGCGCGCCCGGATCAGCTGTTCGATGCGAGGCTCCACGCGTGGAACGAGAATCGCGCGCGTGCGCGCGGCGAGAATCTCGCTCACGGTGTTGTACCCGGCCATCGAAACGACCAGATCAGCGGAGCGCACGAATCGTTCGAGGCGGCTCGTAAAGTCGATTGCGAATACGTTTCCCTTCGTCTTCCCCATGAGGCTGCGAAGCTTGTCCCTGTGTTCCTGCGCCATGTAAGGGCCGAAAACGATCACCGACGCGAACTTCGCCGACGTGTAGTCGAGCGCGCGGATGAAGCTCTCGAGGATCGGATACCCGTCCTCGCCGCCCCCGGGCGTCGCGAGCACCAGCGGCTGCCGCGAGGATTTCTCGTCGAGCCCGGAATTGGGAGAGCCGAAGCGATTGATGTAACCGCAGAAAGCGACCTTGTCCTTGATCGCGCGCGAGAACCGATAGGCATCGGTCGGGTCGAAGAGATCACGCATCCCCCATACGAGGATCTTGTCATAGCGTTTCTCGAGGATTCCGTAGTCGCCGCTCTTGCGCCAGCTTGAAATGACCGTCTCCGGCCGGTCCAGAATGTCGCGGAGGCTCAGCACCCACCGTGTCGGCTCCCCGACGCTCATCTCGAGCAGTGGGAGCAGTTCGCCGCGCACTCCCGTCGGATGTTTGTCGACAACGACGATATCGGGCCGGAACGACTCGTAGATCGAGCGCATCATCGACGTGCGGATCGCGAAGATCTCGTCGGCATCGAGATCGAGGTCGCGCGAAACGTATTCGTCGTTGCCCACTTTCTGAATGGTCGGGAGCTTGACGAAATCGATGCCGTCGGGATTCGGAAAGCGGGTCGCCACGTCAGATCCGGTCATGATGAGGGCGGAAGCGTCGGGGAAACGCCTGACGAGGTGGCCCGCCACAGCCATGGTCCTTCGGATGTGACCGAGACCGAGCGCGTCATGCGAGTAGAACAGAAAGCGATTCATGTGCGGCCCTTTGAATAATCGGGAATACGTCTATCCCAGTAGTGCGAAGGGCCGTCTGTTCAGATACAGGTATTTTTCGGTTGGATTCTCGTCAAACTATCGGTCGGATCAGCGGATATGAACCAGGCGGCCGACCGACTGCAGGGAACCGGCGTTTGACCGGATGAGGTAAACGCCGGCGGACACGTGCCGCCCGCGATCGTCAAGACCGTTCCATTCCCAGGCGCCTCTGTCGGAGGAATCAGAGCGGATCGTCCGCACCCGACGCCCCTGGAGTGAGTAGATCTCGAGTTCGTGCGGCATGGTGGTGCCGGCCGGAGTCGAAAGGCGGATCGTGGTGGCACCGCGGAACGGATTCGGCGATGCGAAAAACTGCACACCGTAAGGCCGGAACGCGCCATCGACCGAGGTGGCCTGCTCTGCGAGATACCCCGTGAGTGCCGATTCGACATCGAGCCGGCCCTGGCCGAGATTCCCCGCGAAAGGAGCATTGCCCGCGAGGGAATCGACCACGACAACGCTGTCGGTCAGACTCTGGGCGAGGTCGCCGGGTTCTCCCGGCGTTCCGGCCGAAAAGAGCAGCGCGGCTGCGCCCGTGACGAACGGAGCAGCAAATGACGTACCGCTTCCCCGGGCGTAGGTGCCGCCGGGGTACGTGCTGTAGATGCCGTCGCCGGGCGCTGCGACGTCGACCTCTTCATTGTAGGAGCTGAAAGACGCCTTGACGTCGTTCGAATCGAGAGCGGTCACGGAAAGTACCTGGCCGAAGCTCGCGGGATAGATTTCGGTCGGCGTGTTCTCGTTGCCGGCGGCGGCAACGAGTAGCGCGCCGGCGTCCTCTGCGTCGCTGACGGCGTTCTCGAGAGGCTCCGACTCGAACGCGAGCCCCACACTCATGTTGATGATCTGCGCCCCCCGCGAGACAGCGTAGTCTATGCCGCGGATCAGCGAAGCGAGCGTGCCGCTCCCTTCATCGTCGAGAACGCGGATCGGCAGAATCTCTGCGTCGGGAACAGAAGCGGCGATGACTCCCGCCACCATCGTGCCATGTCCGAATCCTTCGTCCGTAAGGCCGTCGCCGTCCTCGTCCACTCCGGTCGCGATCTCCGAAGGATCCGCGTCGTCGTCGACGAAATCGTACCCGGCAATCAGCTTGCCCTGGAAAACGGGATGCGAAGGATCGATCCCGGTGTCGAGAAGCGCGATGCGCACTCCCTGGCCGGTCGAATACTGGTGCGCCTCCGCGAGTCCGATCCGCGCGAACGCTCCCTGATCCGTGTACTGCGTGGTCGAGGATCCGATCGCGACGATGATAATCGCGCTCTTCGCTTCGGGGGATTCGGTGATCCAGTTCGGATCGGCCGACTCCACGTTCGAGTCGGCATCGAGCCACTGGTCGCAGTCCTCGACGTTGACTCCGGCGGGCGGCGTTACGACATACGACCGCAACGAGAGTTGTTCCAGCGTCTGCGTGCCCCAGGCATCGTGGATCGCCTGGACGTTGCCGCCCGGAGGAATACGTACGACGAGTTCGCCCGGCACATAGTCTGCGGCGAACGCACCGGTGGCGCAAAACGCCGTCAAAGTGGCAAACAAAGTCACCATGATGC
>JABDJQ010000071.1 GCA_013002425.1 Gemmatimonadota bacterium | reverse complement strand
GTGATGGTCGGAGCGGCTTGGGCGCGCGCCGCGAGCGGCCCGCCGGTGAGCAGCGCGGCCAGAAGCGCCGGCGCGGACGCCGTCAGGAAGGGGGCGAGGATACGCCGGGGGGCGTCGAAGCGCCTTTGAGTCGTTCTCTTCTGCATGATCGGTTCAATGTACCCGAGGGTCCTGGACTCTTCCACGTCGTTTTGCCTGGCGCGCCTCCTGCGGTCAGGATCGCGGCCCGGTCGGGTACACCCGCTTCCCGGGCGGCCGGTTCATGGCGATTGTTATATACTGAGGCCATGATCCACTGCCGATTCCAGACAGTTCCGGGGCGCGCCACGACCTTCGTCGCGCTCGCGACCTTCGCCGCGCTCGCGACCTTCGGCGCGCCGGCGGCATTCTTCGCACTGCCCGCGGCCGCCGCTCCCGCCTCTTCGCATGTCGCTGCCGGCCCGGATCCCGACATTCACGACCTGAAGGGCGCGATGCCGCACTTCTGCGAAGTGCCGGTCCCCGTCGAACGGACCATCAAGCGTCTCACGCCGCCGCGCTCGAAGTCCGAATCGCCGTGGCTCGAAGCGATCGATCGTGTTTCGCGCGACTCCCTCTATCGGACGATCGAAGATCTGCAGAACTTCGGCACGCGCTATGAATTCTCGCAGGGCCAGGAAGACGCGGCCGACTATCTCGCCGGGCGCCTCGCGGACCTCGGCTACGAACCGCGTTTTCACGACTACCGGCTCAGCAACTGGGACGTGCAGGGCGCGGCGTTTCTGGGCGATGACGGGTGGATGGCGCTGAAACAGGGCGGCGACAACGATTCGGGCGCCGTGCTTGTTTCTACCGACGGCGGGGCGACGTGGACCACGGACCACGTGACCGACTTCGGCCTGTATGCCGTTTCGGCGCCTTCGGCCGATCGAGTATGGGCGTGCGGCGCCGGCGGGCGCGTTCTTCATCGCGACGCGGGAGCGTGGGCGGTGCGCGACACGCTCGGAAGCGAGCGACTCGAAGGAATCGACTTCATCGACGAGGCGAACGGTTTCGCGGCGGCGCGTCGCGGCACGGTCTATCGGACGGTCGACGGGGGCGAAACCTGGAGCGGGACGTCCATCACGACGAGCGTTCTGTTCGACATCGAGTATGTGGTCGACTCTCTCGCCTTCGCCTGCGGGGCGAGCGGGCGCATCTGGAAATGGGACGGCACGGACTGGGCGCTCGAGTCGACGCCCACGTTTCTCCCCGTCGTCGACATCGACTTCAACGAAACGGGCACCTGGGGCGCCGCCGCGATCAGCGAGGGACGCGTGCTGCTCTGGGACGGCGCTTCATGGACAGGACAGGCCGTGGACGCGCGCTTCATGAGCCACGTGCAGGCGACGGGAGACTCGACGCTCTGGCTCGGAACCCGGGACGACCTGCTGCTGACTCACGTTTATGTTTCCGCAGACCGGGGCGCCACGATTCAGGAAATCACGTTTCCGTTCGGCCTTCTCTGGCGCCCGGTCGAAGCGATGCACACGACATCCGCGGGCGGGGTCTTCATCGGCGGGTTCGAGGGATTTCTGGTACGGCGCGCGGACGAAAGCGCCTCATGGACGTTCCCACCGCTGCCGCCGGAAGTCTCGCACGCGAGCCGGAACGTCTATGCGGACAAGCCGGGACTCGCGAAACCGGACGAGATGGTCGTGCTCTCCGGTCACTACGACTCGATCAACCAGCGGCGCCTGAGCGACCCCGCGCCGGGCGCGGACGATGACGCGAGCGGTATCGCGGCCGCTCTCGAGACCGCGCGTGTTCTGCAGGACTACCCGGCGGAGCGCACCGTTCGCTTTCTCTTCTTCTCGGGCGAGGAACTGGGGCTTCTCGGGAGCACCGCGTACGCGGCAGACGCGCGCGCGAACGGCGATTCGGTCTACGCCGACGTGCAGGTCGACATGATCGCGTATCCGCT
>JABDJQ010000039.1 GCA_013002425.1 Gemmatimonadota bacterium | reverse complement strand
GCAGATTGGCGCGGAAGACGTACTCGAAGATCACGAGCAGGAACAGAAGAGTGGCGATCCCGATCGCGGCGATGGTTCGTTCGATCATGCGCCGCGCTCTCCCTTCGTGAGGAGGCGAAAGCCAGAGTTCGCGATTCGGCACCTTGATGTATTCCCGCCCGCCGCGGCGCGAGAGCACGAGCAGACCCGCAAACGTCACGTAGGTCGCGGAGAGAACGACGAGATGCAGCACGAAGAGGCGGCCCTTCGGCGCCCAGCCGTTCGGATTGCCGAGCAGATCGAAATGAGTCGCCATGCGCGTCGGGAGCGTCTCGTAGCGGAGTCCCAGCTGGCCGGCGCCGAGCGCCAGCAGCAGCATTCCGAGCACGAGGTAGAGACGCATCATGGTTTCGAACGCTTTCCTGTTGCCCCGCGCGGGACGGTTCGCTAGCCTTGACGAGCCGAATCACCGTACCGATCGATCCCGAATCCCGTGCAAGAGGAAGTGTATGTCCGAACCGAGCTTTTCACGCCCGCCCGAACAGATTCACGATCCGCTGCCGAACGAAGCGCAGTTTACGTTTCGGGCGGTAGCCACAGGCTGCCTGCTCGGTCTCGTGATCTCTTCGATGAACATTTACTTCGGCCTCCGCACCGGCTGGTCGATCGGCGGCTCGCTGATCGCCGCGATCCTCGGCTATTCGATCTGGTCGGCGATCCACCGCGCGAGCGGCGCGCGAGCGTATACGGTACTCGAAACCAACATAACACAGACATCGGGATCGGCAGCCGGGGCCATGACGTCCGCCGCCGGTCTGCTCTCGGCGATCCCGGCGCTCGGCATGCTCGGCACGAAACTCTCGTACGGCGAGCTCGTGATGTGGGCGTTCGCCGTCGGCTATCTCGGCGTATTCTACGCCGTCCCGCTTCGCAATCAAATGGTCGTGGTCGAGAAACTCCGCTTCCCCACCGGAACGGCCACCGCCGAAACGATCATATCGATGTTCGCGAAGGGTTCGACCGCCGTCGCGCAGGCGAGCGCGCTCGTTCGATGGGCGATCGCCGCCGCGCTCTTTACGATCGTGGCGTTCTTCGTGCCGCAGATCCAGGCTCCGCCGATGGAGTGGATCGGCCTCGCGGCGATCGGCGCCTGGGGCTTCTCGATCTATATCAGCCCGCTCATGCTGGGGGCCGGGATTCTGATCGGTCCGCGCGTCGGCGCCTCGCTCTTTGCCGGCGCGGTCGTCAGCTGGGCGATCATCGGGCCGATCGCGCAGGCGAACGGCTGGGCCGAAGGCAGCATCATGAGTTACCAGGACGGGCCGCGCGGCTGGATTCTCTGGCCGGGCGTCGCGATCATGGTGGCCGACGCGCTCACGAACCTCGCGCTCTCCTGGCGCACGATCCTGAACACGTTCAAGCGGAGCGACCGGGCGAACCCGGGTACCGTCGTCGTGGGCGAGCAGGTGCCGAACTCGTGGTGGCTGATCGGGCTCACGGCCGGCACGGTGCTCGCGGCTTTCGTGGCGTGGCGCGTGTTCGAGATTCCGCCGTACATGACCGTCATTGCCGTCGCGATGAGTTCGATTCTCGCGATGATCGCGGTGCGCTCGACGGGCGAAACCGACATCAATCCCGTGGGCGGCATGGGGAAAGTGACGCAGCTCGTGTTCGGCGGCATTTCGCCCGGCAATACGACCACGAACCTGATGGCCGCGGCTGTTACATCCGCCGGCGCTTCGCAGGCGGGCGACATGATGCACGATCTGAAAGCCGGGCGACTGCTCGGCGCTTCGCCCCGGAAACAGATCCTCGCCCAGTGCATCGGAATCGCGGCCGGTATCCCCGTCTGTACCGCGATCTACAAACTGTTCGACACCGCGTACGAAATCGGCGGCACCGAACTCCCCGCGCCGGCGGCGCACGCCTGGCGCGCGATGGCCGAACTGCTCTCGAACGGCTTCGACCAGCTCCCCCCGAACGCGGAAATCGCGATTCTGTGCGGCGCGCTGTTCGGCGTTCTCATGCCGGTGCTGCGCAAGTACGCGCCCGCGCTGCGGCCGATTCTGCCGAGCGGACTCGCGTTCGGGATCGCGTTCATCGTGCCGGCGTTCTATTCCGTGGCGATGTTCATCGGTTCGCTGCTGCTCGTGCTCTGGAAGTCGCGCGCGCCCCAGTCGGCCAAGATCTTCGCGATCGCGGTGGCGTCGGGGCTCATCGCCGGAGAAGGACTGATGGGGGTCGTGACCGCGGTTCTGACGCTGCTCGGACTCGGACCGCTGACGTAATCGCGGCCGGCGGCAGCTCTCGCTACTCGCGGGTCTCGTTTCTCGCAGCTCTCGCTACTCGCAGCCTTGCCGCTACTCGTAGCCCTCGATGCCGGTGAAGCGCAGCCGCTTCGCGCATTTCCGGCATGAATAGCGGTACGAACCGTTTCGCGCGCGGCGGTGGCTCCTGCCCGTGAACGGATGCAGTTCGTCGCACGAACATTCGTAGTAGTAGCGACGCAGACGCCGCGCCGCCTTCGTTTCGAACTGATGCGTCGCCTGCGGTGCGCCGCCGAGACGCACGACGACATCCTTCCACTCGCTTCCGTGCGGCTTCACTTTTTTGTTGTAGAGAGAATCGACGACGATGTGCGCGACTTCGTGCGGCACGATCGTGTCGACGAAGCGCGACGTGTAGCGTTCGAGCAATGCGGGATTGTACTGAATCGACGGCGGCTTGACGCACGCGATTCCAGCCGCATGCCCCCGCAGGCGAAATCCGATCTCGATCGGGGACGGAAGCACGAGTTCGGGCCAGATGGTCTGTGCAAGCCGGAGCGACTCGCGCGTTGCGCGCGTGGCCTCTTCCCGCCAGTCGAGCACGGCGCCTGCGGGCGCGGGCGCGGGCGTTTCCGGTGCGGACTTCACCGCGGACGGGAGCAGGAAGTCGAACACGAGCTGGGCGCCGCGCGCGAAACCGGATTTGCTAGATGAGGAACTTCCCATTTTTGTGAATCGGTTTCCCGTCGCCGTAGATCGTGTAACCCTTGCGCGTTTCGCAGACCATGTCCCAGTGCACGGCCGATTTGTTGACGCCGCCCGACTCGGGGATCGACGCGCCGACCGCGAAATGCATCGTACCGCCGATCTTCTCGTCGAACAGCACATTTTTGGTGTGGCGTTGAATATCGTAGTTCGTACCGAACGCCATCTCGCCGAGACGCTTCGCGCCGGGGTCGGTCCCGAGAATCGCCTTCAGATAGCTCTTCCCCTTGCCCGCCTCCGCTTCGACGACACGCCCTTTGCGCCACGTGAGCGCGATGTCTTCGACGGTGTGTCCGTTGTAGACGGCCGGGAATCCGTACGTGATCTTGCCGTCGACGCTGTTCTCGCGCGGTCCGGTGAAGACTTCGCCGTCAGGGAAATTGTACTCGCCGCTGCAGTTGACCCAGGAGCGGCCGCCGACGCCGACCTTGAGGTCCGTGCCGGGGCCCACGATGTGGATCTCCTTAATCTTCATGAGCTTTTTGACGAGACGATCCTGCACGGTGCGGACCTTCTTCCATTCCGCAACGGGATCTTTCCTGTGCAGCTTCATCGACCGGTACACGAAATCCTCGTATTCGCTGAGCGCGAGTTCCGCGTCCTGCGCGCCCGAATGCGTCGGAAAGAGCGTGCCGCACCAGCGCAGGTCGCCCGCTTTCGTGCGCTTGAAGAACGTTTTCAGCACCGGGCCGCGCGCCTTGGTCAGCATCGACATCTTCTTCGGAGCGATACCCGACATCTCGCGCGTATTGAAGCCTCCCATGATCGCGAGCAGTTTGTCCGCCTTCTGCGCGGCGAGCTTTTCGAGGGGAGAGATCCGCGTGATCTGCGCTTCGTTCCCCTCCTGCAGCATCATGTGTCTGAGTCCCTGAATCTCCGCGTCCACCGTCGGGTGCGCCCCTTTTCCGAGAACCTCGCGAGCCGCCTCGACCATCAGGTCGGCCGACAGAACGGATCCGCGTATGTGCACCCAATCCCCCCGCTTCACGTCGAGGCTGTAGTGAACGAGAAGTCTGGCGAGTTTGGAAACGTAAGGATGCGACATGACATGCTCTCCGGTTCGGCGGGTGAATGTGTTGGAGAGAGAATCGGCGATCGCGCGGAATGAGTCAAGAGGGTGAACGGAGCTTTCGACAGCGGAATTTCTCTTAAACGATCGATCGCTACTTTACGAGACCGTCGGGCACTCCATTCGGGAATATTTCATGAATGGCGCGTTCGATTTCAGCGATGCGATTGTCCGGATTCGGGTGCGTGCTGAAAAACTCGGGAGGCGCTTCGCCGCTCCGGGATTCCGCGAGAACCTTCATGACTTCGATCATGCCGCGGGGGTCATAACCCGCCTGCGCCATGAGCCGCACGCCGAGTTCGTCCGACTGCAGTTCGTCCTCGCGCCCGTACTGCATGTTGATCATCTGTCCGACCATGGCCGCCATCTGCCCCGCGTTCGCGTCGCCGGACGCGGCGATCACGGCGCCCATGAGCCCCCGCGTGAGACTCGATTTCGCGATGCGCTGCGCTCCGTGCCGCGCGACGACATGACCGATTTCGTGCCCGATCACGCCCGCGACCTGGCCTTCGGTTTCGAGCCGGGCATAGAGGGCGGCCGTGATGAAAACGGGGCCGCCGGGAAGCGCGAACGCGTTGATGGTTTGAGGATCGTTCAACAGATGGAACTCGAACTCCCAGCCCGTGTCGGCCGCGTCGCCCATCTGCACGAGGCGCGCCCCGATCTGATCGAGCGCGCGCTGGTGCGCTTCGTCGGGATAGAGGCCGCCGTACTCCGCGATCATCTGAGGCTCCGCCTGCAGGCCGAGCGCGATTTCCTGACGCGGCGTCAGGCTGATGAACTGTTTCTCGCCGGTCACGGGGTTGTACTCGCTCGAACCGAAGTACGAGAACAGCGCGAAGAGCGCGATCGCGGCGCCGATCAGCAGACGCACCTTCAGCATGGTGCGGTTTCGCGGCTGCCGGTTCCCGAACGGGAGACCGTTTCGTGCGCGTCCCCGCGCGGCGCGGCGTACGAGCATCATCCGCCCCCTTCCGCGCCGGCCGCCACGAACTCTTCGACTTCGAGCCCTTCGTACACCCAGCCGACTACCGCGCCGTAGAGAACGTGCGCCGCGAAGAAGAGAACGCCGTGCAGCGCGAAGAGCCACGGGAAGAGAAGCGTGAGCGTATACACGTTGATGATATAGATCGCGCCGCCGAGAAGCGCGCCGCGGATCACTCCCGCAAGGAGCCCGCCCTTGTGAATGACGAAGGAGATGAGGAGCGCGAACACGATGGCCAGTCCGAAGTGCGCGACGAGAGCCGCTGCGAAAATCGAAAGCTCGAATGTGGCGGGCGGGGCGAGCACTTCGGCGCCCAGCAGAATCGAAGCGAAGTAGCGCGCCACGACCCACGCGTTCCCCCCGACCGCGAGCGGCAGAAGCAGCACGCTTGCGAGGAAAAAGACGGCGCCGCCGATGATGCCGGCCCAGATCGCGGCCGACCAGTCGACCACCTGTCGCGTGTTGATGACTTCGCGCAAACTTCGTCCCTCAGATTACGATGGAATCGCCGACACGGATCTCGCCGCCGCTCACGATCTCGGCGCGCAGTCCGCCGGCGTTCTCGAGGATCGACACCATGTCTGCCCCGATCTTCTTCGCGAGATAGCCGCACGGATGACAGAGTCGATGGCCGAGGAGCGTCGCTTCTCCCACCTGAAACGTCTTCCCGACGAGATCGTTCAAGCGCAGGCCGGACGTTTCGACATTGCGGCGATGCCTCCCCTGACCGATATCGACGCCGTCGGCGATCACTTTTTCGACCGCCTCGGATTCGATCAACGTGATCTGCTGGCCGGGATCGAGTTTCTTCTTCGAGAACGTGCCCCTGCGCTTCTCGTAGCGATCGCCCTCGAGCCCCGCCCCCTGCAGAGCCCGCGCCGATTCGCGGGAGCGCGGGGCGCCCCCTTCCGCATCCGTCAGATAGATGGCGGCTACACGGCCGCCTCCCGTTCTTTCGTTCATGATCGATCCCTGTTGATCGGCGTCCTTCCTCTTTTCAGACCCCGATGACCGCTGTTTCGTCACAATTCCGTTCGCGTTCGCTCCACCCAGACGCAAAGAGCCTCCACGAGCTCCGCGCGCGCTTCTTCGTCCGTTCGTCCGGAACGCTTCAATACGTGAAAAGAATGATCTCCGCTCTCTATTATATGCAGCGACGCCTTCCTGCCCAGCTTCTCGATGACCGGGCCGAGCAGGTCGAGATTCGCGAGCCTGTCCCGCGTTCCCTGCAGAAAGAGCATCGGACAGTCCACATCGTACAGATGCTCCGCGCGGTCCGCCGAGTCGCGCCCCGGCGCGTGCAGCGGAAATCCGAGAAAGATGATGCCGCGCACGCCCTCGATCGGCTCGCGCGCGAAAGCCGTCGACGTCATGCGACCGCCCATCGATTTTCCGCCGGCAAAAATCGGGATGCCCGCACCCTTCACTTCGGGGAGCGCCGCAGCGGCGGCCACCGCGTTCCGCACCGTCTTCGCGAGGATCGCCGGCGGATTCGGGCGCTTGTTGCCCGCCTCCATGTAGGGGAACTGATACCGAAACGTGGCGATGCCGCGCCCGGCGAGTTCGTGCGCGACCGCTTCGAGAAACGGATGCTCCATCCCCGCGCCGGCGCCGTGCGCGAGAACGAAGAGCGCGCTGGGCGCGGCCGGGCCGTGATAGAGGGCCGAAACTTCGCCCGATGAATTCGTCGCCTGAAATCGAAGGCGTTTCGTGGTCATGAGGGCCATGAGACCTCCCATGGCGTTGGGGGGTGCGCGTTCATGATACGGGAAGGAAGACGGAGCTGTCCAATGGACCGGCGGAGCGAGGCGCGGAGTCGACTGCCAGTCGCCCGGCCGGCCGGCGTGCTATCCGGCCTGCCGGTCGGCATGCGACTCTTCATAGCCCGCGCGGGCGTCTGCAATGGCCGCGCGCTCGATGCCGTGCAGCATGCCGCGAAAGACGACGCCGTGAAACGGCTGCACGGCGTACCAGTAGAGGAGCCCGAAGAGCCCGCGCGGCATGAAACGCGCCGTCTGCACCAGTTCGCACGCGGCGTTTCCGTGGGGCGATGCACCCGCCGAGGCGCGCGGTAGAATCGCGAAGTCGAGCTGCGCCTCCCCCGGAAGTTTCATCTCCGCGCGCAGACTGAGCGCGCGCCCGGGCTCCACGCCGCGCACGCGCCAGAAATCGAGCGCGTCGCCATACGATATGTGAATCGGGTCGCGCCGCCCGCGGCGAAGCCCCGGCCCGCCGACCAGACGGTCCATCCAGCCGCGCAACTGCCAGAGCCACGACGCCGAGTAATACCCCTGGCCGCCCCCGATCCGGCAGACCGCGCGATACACGCTATCCGCCGGCGCGGCGATCGCGATGCGATGCTCGTCGACGAACACCTTCCCGCCCGCCCAGTCCGGATCGCCCGGCATCACGCCCGCGTCGGACCACGACGTCTCCACATCGCGGTCGCGCATGCGCCCGAGCGCCATTTGAATCGACTCGCGTACCGTCAGCAGTTCCTGCGGCATGAGTTCCGCCGCGTCATTGTTGCGCGCAACCACGCGATTCTTGAGCCCTTCCGCAAGCGGGCGCGCGATCTTCGCGCTGAGCGGCGTGATCAGATGAATCCAGAGCGAGCTGAGCTTCGGCGTCAGCACGGGAACGGGCATGATCAAGCGCTTGCGAACGCCGAGTTCCTCCGCCATGATCTGCATGATCTTCTCGTAGCTGAAGACGTCCGGCCCGCCGATGTCGAGCGTGCGGCCCGCCGTTTCGGGCGTGTCGAGACACGCCACCAGATAGTGCAGCACGTTGCGGACGCCGATCGGCTGCGCTTCCGTCTGCACCCAGCGCGGCGTGACCATGACCGGCAACCGTTCGACGAGATACCGCAGGATTTCGAACGACGCCGATCCCGAGCCGATGATCATCGCCGCGCGCAGCACCGTGAGCTTCGCGGGCCCCGACGCCAGCGCCTCTTCCGTTTCGCGGCGCGATTCGAGATGTTCGCTGAGTCCCTCGCCCGTTTCGCCGAGCCCGCCGAGATAGAGGATGCGTTCGACCCCGGCCATCCCCGCGGCATTGGCGAACGTCGTCGCGAGCCTGCGATCGCGCTCCCGGTACTCGCTCCCGACCACCATCATCGAGTGGATCATGTAGTAAGCGGCGGAGCATCCCTGCATGGCGCGCATCACGTCCTCCTCGTTCATCGCGTCGCCTTCGACCGCCGTGACACGCGGATCGTCGGCCCACGGGCGGGCCGTGAGCTTGCGCCTGTCGCGCACGAGGCAGCGCACGTCGTAGCCGGCGTCGAGCAGCCACGGCACGAGGCGGCCGCCGATATAGCCCGTGGCGCCTGTTACGAGAACGGATGACTTCGACATGATTTCCTGTCTGCCCGAGCGCGCGGCAAGCGCGGGCGCGAGCAAGCGCGGGTTCGGTGCGCCGGGTTCGGTGCCCTGGGGCACGAGCGCACGAGCGCTTCCCGCCGGTTGAATTTTCGAGGACCGGTTCCACTGCTTCGCTCAGAGAGTAGTGTGTAAGCGCATCGTTGGAAAGCGCTTTACGAACGACCGGCGTCGGCGCCGACCGCCCTGCTATACTTGACGTATTCAGCACATGCAGGCCGGTCGTCGTCCCGGCTCACGCAAATTCCCGAAGCTCTCGCGCACGATCTGTAAATCAACTTTACGTCCAGATATTGACCACGAATCCGAATTTCTGATAGCTTTACGTGAGTTGGATCTTCGCGAAACCCCGGTACACAGACTGCGTGCGAGGTCAGCCAGTGCTCCGAGACCGCCCCCATACGGAGTTATCCCCCGATATTCGCCATCGGACCGACGCGTCCAGTCGCCCCCTCCTGCCCTGCATCGAACGGCAGAATTCTTGCAAGGTCCGTGGAACTGCTGCTACGTTAAAAGCAGTTCCTGTAGTTCGTTGCACGAGGAAAAATTTTTTTCCTCCAGCAAAGGAGACCTTGCGGTGAAAACTCTCAAGCAATTCCTGGTAACTCTGTGCGCCCTCGCCATCCTCCTGTCCCCGACCGTGTCACCGGCCTATGACGACTACCTCCCGGCCCACCAGGTCCAGCAGGCCGAGGAGGGCGATCCGGACGGATTTGAAGATTTCACAACAGACAACCAGTCTGGCGAGCATGTCAAGACAGCCAACAATGACATCGGCCTCATGGTACTGAATTGGCTAAAACTAATATTGGGAATATGAAGGACAGAGACCTACTAGCT
>JABDJQ010000009.1 GCA_013002425.1 Gemmatimonadota bacterium | reverse complement strand
GTTTCGTCCTCTGATCGAACGGCCCGAAGGGGCGGGGCCGGATTCGTTCGACGGACTCGACTGGATCTGGCTCCCTTCCGTCCGCGCGCTGAGTGAAAGTGACGCGGAGCGTCTGCGCCGTTATGTGAAAGAGGGGGGGCGCATTCTCGCAGCCGGTCACGAGCCGGGTACGCACGACCGCCACGGAAAACCGCGGGAGAGGGCGTTGCTGACGGATCTCTTCCCCGCGTGGAACGATCACGATCGCGCCACGCATGTCGGCAACGGGTTCGCGCTGGCGCGCCCCGGATTGACGCCCGAAGCGCTGTTCGATACGGGCGCCCGCGGCGACTCGATCCGGGCCGCGCTCTCCATGAACGTCAAGCCGCACGTGGATCCGGTCGTCCGCGTGGAACAGGACCGCGTGTATCTCGAAATCATACGCCGGGTCGAAGGCGAGAACCGGCAGAGCGTGGCGCTCGTCGATCTGATCGGCGTGCAGCGTCCGGTGGCGCCGCCCGACCGGCTTCTGACCGTGCACTTCCGCCCGCCCGCGGACGCGCGCCGCATTACGGCGCACGTGTCCGGCCCGGGGCGCGACGATCGGCGCATTCCGGTGGAACGCGGCGGGAGCGGGGGGAGCCGGGACGAGTTCGTATCGCTCTCGGTCCGCGCGACGCCGTTTGCGTTCGTCACGTTTCGGTGGGAGACGGCCGTGTCGGATCCGCCGGTTCTCTCGTCGCGCCGCGGCGAAGTTCCCTCGTGGCTCGCGGAGCCGATCGAAAGCGCGATGACGTTCGTAAAGGAGTCGATGCGAAACGCGTCCCTGCCCGAACCGTGGCGGTTCGGAGTGCACACGAACCTCGCGCACTATGCGAAGCGGGAAGACGACACGTACGTGTACGGCGACTACGTCACGACCGAACACATGGGGCTCGCGCTTCGCGCGGCCGCGCTTACGGGCGACCATGCGCTCTTCGCCGAAAGCGAGCGCTTCGTGCGCGAGGTCATGTGCTCGCGCGTGTTCGGCGTGCTGAACTGGGCCACCGACGAGAACGCGCGCGCGCCGCATACGGAAGAGGCGGACATCGGTAGAATTCAGGCGAACGCGCCGTTCGACGATCTGCGCATCGTGCGCGGGCTTCACGAGGGCGCGGAAGCGTTCGGTGATCCCGCCGCGGACGCGTTCGCGGATCGTGTCGCCCGCGCTCTCTACGAAACTTCGGTCGTGAACGTGCCGGTGGAGGGCGTGCCGCGCGCGCTCATCGCGTATGCGTTCGACTTTCTCGAACTCGGCGCCGACTCGACCGACGTTGCGAGCCGGAGCGGCTTCGGCTTCAGGAACGGCGATCCGGCGCCCGGAAGCTATCAGGATCTCCATACGATCGGCGGGATGGCGCGCAGGGATCCGCGATGGCGCCGCGTACTGCGTGACGCCACGGACTTTCTGCTCGCGGCCGAGATCGGAACGAGCGGTCTTTTCTGGGGGGGATGGAGCACGAGAGAGAACAGCTGGATCGGCGACTTCGAGTACCGCGACGACCCCAGGGGATTGCACCTGAAGACGATTCAGGTTGTCTGGATGGCGATCCATCTCGCGGAAGCGGCGCACGCGCACTCGGATCTGATCGGGCCCGCGCGGACGGGCGAAGCCGTCTTCGCGGCGCAGCGCACGCTTCGCTTCTTCCAGGACTACTACGAAACGCACGGTCGGGTACCGGAGTATCTGACGGTCGGCGGAAGCGCCGTCGAAGATTGTCCGGAAGGGGAAGGTTCGCGCAACGGCTCCTCGCTCGGCCTGCCGTGCCTTCGCGCCGGCGAGGAGAACCTGACGGACGGCGACGCGAGGATCGACGCGCTTCTTGCCAGACTCGCGCTGGTCCTCGAAGAGCGCCGCTGGGCCGCGCGCATCGCGCGGGAGCGAATCCTGCCGGATCGCGTGACCGATCGGGAAGATCCCCGATACGGGCTGATCGGGAAGCGCTCGGTCGATCCCGACGACGCGGCGGCGTGGAACGTTCTCGAAAGCATAATCACGCTCCAGATGCTGGCGGAAGAGGCGGAAGAGGCGGAAGAGTCGTGAGAGTCACGTTTACGAAATGGCGGATCGCCTTGTGGGCCGCCGTCCTTCTGCTCGCGCCGATCGCGGAGGCCGCTTCGCCGACGCGGATCGCGGTCGTGCTGAGTCGCGAAGGGATCGCGCTGTCGTCTTACGTCCCGCAGCGCACGGGATACGGCTGGCTCGGCGTCGCCGCGCTCGCGGGAGTGCCGTACCGAACGCTCTTCGTAGAGGATCTCGGGAGTGACGGTGCCGCGCTCGCGAAGGAGTACGGCGCGATCGTTCTTCCCGAACTGCACGCGCTCACCGACGCGAACTACGAACGGCTGACGCAGACGATGCGCGCCTATCGGAAGGCCGGGGGGGCAATCGTACTGGATGGTCCGCCGGGAATCTGGAACGAGACGGGGGAGTGGCGTGGGGAGGGGGCGCTTCATGATGCACTCGACTGCAGGCTGGGCGGATTCGTGGGCGACAGC
>JABDJQ010000001.1 GCA_013002425.1 Gemmatimonadota bacterium | reverse complement strand
GAGCGTTTCGGCGACTTCGAGCATCGACTCGATTTCGGCCGGTTCGTCGGGCACGATCCGAAGGCCCGTCAGGGTGTGGCCGGCGTCCCGAACGGCCGCGCCGAGATACTTCCCGTTCTCGTCCGTTTCGGAGGTGCGGGAATCGCTTACGGTCACGAGAAAGAGCGAAACAGGCCCCTTTTCGCTCGCTTTCGTCCGATGTTTACTGGTCGATCGAGATCGCTTGTCATCCTTCGCCATTGACCGAAACCCTTCGATATGTAATAATTATTTCCGTATTTAGGATACTTGTCCGCGGCAATTCCGCGGCAACGTCGTCGAAAAAGCCCCGGAATGCTACCCGGAAACGACTGACCGCCCGTGCAACGCACACAATCCACCACACTGGCCGGCATCGCCTTTCTCTGCCTGGTGATCCTGGCGCTTCTCGCGCTCGGCTGCGGCTCCGGCAATCGCTTCACCGATCCCGAGAATACACCCGGCGCGGCCGGCCCGCCAGACAGTTCGCCGGGCGGCTCGGACGGACCGCAACGTACGATCAAAGTAGTCAACAAGCTCTTCTCCCCCGTTCGTCTGGCGCAGGACGGAAAAGCACTCGGCACCGCTGGTCGCGTCGATTCCGTCATTGTAACCGTGCCTCTGGACGGGGGACCTCTTCGCTGGGACATGATCCAGAGTCGCAATACCGCGGGCGACCCGGTCGGCGAACCTCTCGGCTACCACTTCGTCGTGACCGCCTCCACCCCCTCGCGCGTCATCATCAGCAACACGGTGAATGGCGAAAAATACTTCGCCATCATGCTATCCAACCGTGCCGACGACGAAGTGGAGTTCGGGGTCAACATGGGCCTCGGCACAGGCGAGAAGAGGTGGGAGCGCCGGTGCGGCTGCACGCTCGAGCCGGACTCTCCCCTCACGTACTTCGGGTATTACCGTTTGCTCGAGGGGTCGAACATTCGCGTCTATCCGAGCGGCGCGAACTACAGCGGGCCGTATGACACGTGGCTCCGCTTCAGCCATCAGGTCGACAACGGTTCCGGCATCCTGCTTCTCAACATATTCGCGACGCCGGGCGGAGGGAATACCGCCGGCGGAAGCCTGACTGCTGCCGGAAGCTAGGTCGCTTTGATCGTGTGCCAGACGTACTCGATCTGCAGCGCGGCAAAGAGCGCGAGCAGAACGAGGCACGCGAGCAAACGCTTCCCGGTCAGTGGTATCGGCTTTCTCCGGCGCAGCGCCTCGCCGAACCCCACGGCCGCGAACGGAAAGAGCAGAAAGAAAACGGGATAGTGATAAGTCCCGGCCGAGAACGCGATCGAATACGGAGCCTGGTACGCCAGCGCGAGGAGGGGGAGCGCGAACAGGCCCGCCCGCGCGATTTCACTTCGCGCATGAAAGAAACCGACCAGCGCGAGACACGCGATCAGCAGGTACCCGCCGGCTTCGAACACGAGAAGCGGAATCACGCCGCGCGAGCCGAGATCGAAATGGTTCTGGATCTGGCGTGACATGATGTAGTCCGCGCCCCAGAACGCCTTCACCCGATTCCACGTCCGTACGATCGTCCTTACCGGGTTTTCTTTCATGAACTCGATCGTCGTGCTCTTCAGGCGCTCGCGGTCTTCGCGATCGAGCGAACCTTTCTGCGCGCGGAGATACTTCCGAATCTCGCGCGGCAGATCCTCCGGAGCGCGCTGGCCGAAGTGGCTCGTCTTGTAATCGGGTGTGTACCGGTTGTTTCCGACGAACAGGTTCCATTCGTTGTTCGTCGAAAGCGAGAATCCCGCATCGTGCTTCTGATTGTGAAGCAGAACGGGCGTCGCCAGAAGCGCGACCGGCAGGAGCAGCAGTACGACGTCCCGCACGGCGCCCGGGATCGCGCCGTTTCGCGACGCGCCGTTTCGCGGGGACACGTTCCACCAGACGAGAAACGGGACGAGGGCGGCGGTGACGGAGAGCGCCGACGGACGGACGAGCACGGCAACGCCGAGCAGGAGGCCGAGGAGCAGAGCGGTCGTCGCTTTCGGCGAGTTCAGATAGCGGATCAGAACGATCGCGATCAGCAGCATCGGCACCGCGATGAAATGCTGCGAGTACGTCTGCCCGGCCATGAGAAGCGAAGCGGGGTAGAAACAGGCCGCGATTCCGACCCACGTGAGATCCGATTCGCGCCCGAGAACGGCGCGGGCCACCGTGACGGTCAGCGCGGCCGCAAGACTGCTGAACACGAGTACCACGCACTGCGCCACGATCGGCGAATCCCCGAACAGCATGTGCCACGGCAGGAGAATCAGCGCGGTTCCGGGCGGCCAGAAGAACGCGATCTCTCCGGGAAACGCCGTCAGGAACCCGATCGCCATCGCCGCGTAGTTCGCGGCATCGGAAACGAAAGGCATGTCTCTGAGAAATCCGAACACGACAAGAGCTCGCAACGCGAGCGCGATGCAGAATACGGAGATCGGCTGACGGAACAGGAGGTTCATTGCTTCGACTCTTTCCATGTCTCGACAGGAACCACGGTTTCGGCCAGGGCCTCCACAGGCAGAACGCGTCCGAGACGTCGCCCGCGAAACCACAGCCAGAGAGTCTGGCAGGCGTTGCCCGCTACCATCGCCAGTTGCCCGAAGTAGATTCCCGTAACCGTACCGTTTCGAACGCCCGCCGCGAGCACGAGGGACGTCACGGCAATATAAACGAAAACGGCTTCCGTGACCGGCCGGGTCTTGTGCGCATGCACCAGTTTTCCCATGAAGAGCGCCTGAAACACGCTGAGCCCGGGCATCACGACACCGATCCAGATGGCGCTCGCCCCGATCGCGACGAGCGCGGGCGACAGTCCGGAAACGTTGGCGAACCAGAGCCTGGCGGCGGGCGTGGCGGCAATCAGAAACAGGATCGTCGTGACCACGGCGGCGAGTCCGATCGTGAACCGGGGGAGCGCGCGGTCAGGGTCGGGAGTTTCGAGCGACAGAACCACGACTTCGTTGTAAGCGAATCCGACCGAGCGAAACGTGAAAAGGAACCCGCCGAGCACGGGCCAGACGGCCAGCGAGTCGATCGGGTTCGGCATGCGGCTCATCGCGGCGCTCGCGAGCGGCTGGGCGAAGATCACGAAGAGAGGCGTCGCGGCCAGCGGCACGTAGAACGCGAGCAGCCTGCGCAGCGTGATCGTCTGAGCCACCGGTTTCGCGTCGCGCAAAGGCCCGCGCAGCACGGGTCTCGAAACGAGAACGGCGAAGAGGGCTTCGATCATCACCCCCGCGGCAACGGCGACGGTCGCCGTCACGATACCGGACCATCGATTCAGATAGCCCGTCCCCAGCAGGACGAGAATCGTGATCAGTCGCACGGCCGTACCGATGCCGACCGCGCGCGATCGACCGAAACGGATCAGCACGCCCTGCAGAAAGCGACGGTACGCGATGGCGGCCGTCCACGGCGTCATGATGAGCAGCCCGATGCGCGCCGGCTCGTGGATCGCCTGCGGCGCGTCGATCAGGCGCCCCACGACGAAATCGAAGAGCGGCGTGGCCGCGATCAGCAGGTGAATGGCTGTCAGTGCGATCGCGGATATCACCGTGAACCGGCGGAGCTTCGCGAAGGAATCCCAGTCCTTGCACAGGACGGTCGAGGCTGTCAGGATCATGATGATCGGCGCTTCGATCAGAAGCGAAATCGGAAATACGATACCGCCGTACGCCGCCAGTTGAATGGACGGGTCCACGAGACGCGCGACGACGGCGGAGACGAGCGGGAGTTCGAGCCCCATCATGAGCCAGCTGGCGGCCAGCGGCCACCAGGTCGCAAAGACGGACCGTGTGCTGAGCTTCCGGGGCTCCATGTGAGGGCGGATCTCCTTTCGGGCCGCGTGTCCGGTGCAGATTCGGAGAGGCGAACACGGTGACGACCTGGAGGAGTCTACAGCAGTCAATCGTTCGTTGCGACCGGTGTGAACGGTTGATCTCGCATTGCAGGCGGGTCGCGCGCGAGAAGAGGGCCGCGCACCGGAACGAACGGTACTGGGGGAAGCCCGTGCCCGACTTCGGCAGTCCGCGCGCGCGCCTTCTGATCGTGGGACTCGCGCCCGGCGCGCACGGGGCGAATCGCACGGGCCGCATGTTCACGGGGGATCGCTCGGGCGATTTCCTGAACCGGGCGCTTCACGAAACCGGTTTCGCGAACCAGTTGACCTCGGAGCGCCGCGGAGACGGACTCGTGCTGCAGGACGCGTGCATCACCGCCGCTGTCCATTGCGCTCCGCCCGGAAACAAGCCCGCTCGTGAAGAGTTCGAAGCGTGCGGCGCGCATCTCACGGCCACGTTCGACGCAATGCGCGCGCTGCACGGTGTCGTCGCTCTCGGGGGCATCGCGTTTCGCGCGGCGCTGCTCCAGTTTCGCGCGCGCGGCTGGCTCGCCGAAGGCCCCGCGCCGCGCTTCGGCCATGGCGCGTTTTCGCGCGCGCCGGGCCACCCGTTCCTGCTCGCGTCGTATCATCCGAGCCAGCAGAACACGTTCACGGGAAGGTTGACACCCGAAATGTTGCGCGCCGTCTTCAGCCGCGCGCGGAGCGAGATCGAGGCGGGCGCAGGACGGCCCGCGCGTCAGGAGCGATCGCAATGAGAGAAAAGACACGCCGCACCCGCAGACGGGCGGTTCCTTTCCTGGTCGCCGCTCTCTTGAGTGCGCTTTTCGTATCCGGTCCGATTCACGCGGGAGAATTCGAAATGTCGATGGAATGGCGAGGCGGCCTGATCTATGTGCCGGTTTCGATCAACGGTTCGAAAGAAACGCTTTCGTTCATTCTCGACACCGGCGCGATGATGTCGGCGCTCGACCCGGCGGTCGCGGAACGCCTGGGTCTCGAAGCGGTCGGCCGGGCGCAGGCGATGGGCGCGGGCGCGGAAACCCACGAGATTTCGATTTTTCAGGCCGCCACGATCGCGATCGGCGGCGCTTCGTTCGAGAACGTGACGTTCGCCGGCGCCCCGCTCGCCCCCCTTTCCATTCATACGGGCGCCGCTCTCGACGGCGTGCTCGGATACAACGTGCTCAGCGACTTCGCCGTCGAAATCGACTACGCGAACGAGCGGGTCAAGCTCCACGATCCGGCCGAGTGGACGTACGAAGGCGACGGCGATGAAGTACCGCTGCAGTTCAAACACAACCTTCCCTTCGTTTATGCCGGAATCGAGGAGCATTCGGATGACATGCACCTGAAGCACGAAGGGTTGTTCGTTCTCGACACCGGCGCTTCCCCCGCTCTCATCGTGAACGAAGGCTTTGCGGAACGAAACGGACTCCTCGCGCTTTCCGATACCTTGATCGAAGGGCCGACGGGGTTCGGAATCGGGGGCGCCGTGCAGGGC
>JABDJQ010000827.1 GCA_013002425.1 Gemmatimonadota bacterium | reverse complement strand
CGCCGGGGCGGAGCAGATTGTAGATTTTCTTGAGCGCGTCTTCTTCGCCGGTGGTCGGATCTTTGACGATCGTGTTCCGGATCACGTTCAGGTCGCGCTCGTCGTCGTTCACGAGCAGGTGAATCGGGCCCACCTTCAACTCGCGGAACTTCTCGATCAACTGCGGCGTCATTTCGGCGTTGGCTTCGGCGATCACGTCGCCCGTCGCCTTGTCGATGACGTCTTTCGCAAGCGCACGGCCCGGAAGCTCGTCCTTCTTGCGATAGGTCTTGAAGTTGATCTTCTCGGTTTCGTAGAAGAGGTCGAGGATCTGCTCGTTCGTCGAAAACCCGAGGGCGCGCAGCAGCACGGTGACAGGGAGCTTCCGCTTCCGGTCGATGTGCACGTACTGCATGTCGTTGATATCCGTGGTGAATTCCACCCACGAACCGCGATACGGAATGATCCGCGCCGCGAACAGCTTCTTACCGTTCGGGTGAATTTCTTCGTCGAAGAAAACGCCCGGCGAACGGTGAAGCTGCGAAACGATCACGCGCTCCGCGCCGTTGATAATGAACGTCCCTTTGTCGGTGATGATCGGAAGCTCGCCCAGGTACACTTCCTGTTCGATGACTTCCTTCACCTTCTTTTCGCCGTCGACCGTCTCTTTCACGAGCAGGCGAAGCGTCGCCTTGAGCGGCGCCGCATACGTCACGTCGCGCTCGGCGCATTCGTCCACGTCGTATTTCGGGTCGCCGAGTCCGTACGAAACGAACTCGAGGCTGAAATTCCCTCGCGCGTCTGGAATCGGGAAAACTTCGTTGAATACAGACTGAAGGCCCTGGTTCTTACGCTGATCCGGGGAAACCTTCAGCTGCAAAAAGTTCTCGAACGACTGCAGCTGCACATCGAGGAGATTGGGGATTTCCATCACGGGAGGATTCTTCGAAAAAGTGATCCTCTCCTTTAGGCTTCTTGCCAAGTTCCCTCTCCTTTTACAAAGCCGTTACGCCACACGCAGGAAAATCCGAAGAACTCCGATCAGTGGAGTCTTCGGATTCCTGCGTACGGTAAATCGAACCTGTGAATCGCGACGCTACTTGAGCTCACACGATCCGCCGGCTTCTTCAATCTGCTTCTTGATCTCTTCGGCTTCAGCCTTGTTGGCGCCTTCTTTGACCGGCTTCGGCGGATTGTCGACGAGATCCTTGGCTTCTTTCAGACCGAGGCCCGTGATCGAGCGAACGACCTTGATGACCTGGATCTTCTTCTGGCCGGGACCTGTGAGAATGACATCGAACTCGTCCTTCTCTTCCGCCACGGCAGCTTCGCCGCCGCCGCCGCCCATCGGCATCGCCATCGCCTGCGGAGCAGCCGAGACGCCGAAACGATCTTCGATCGCCTTGACGAGTTCAGACGCTTCGAGAACCGTCAGCTTTTCGATCGACTCGAGTACTTCCGCGATTTTCGGGGAAACTTCCAACGTACCTGCTTCTGACATTTCATTCCTCCGGGAACGAGAGGCTCATGGCCCTCCGACTCGTTCCAATCTAATAGAACCGCTGTCGATTCATGACCTATGACTGTGATTGACCCGCGCTATTCCGCCTCGCCCTTTTCGGGGGCGGCGGGAGCCTCGGCTTCTTTCGTTTCCTCAGGCGCGGCTGCATCTTCCGCTTTTGAGGATGCGCCTGCATCAGCATCGTCGGCGC
>JABDJQ010000622.1 GCA_013002425.1 Gemmatimonadota bacterium | reverse complement strand
CTCGATCCGTTCGATTTCATGTTTCAAGCCTCCCGCATCCGTGTCGGGACGACCGCGCGCGATCGTCCTCTATGGAATCAATGGTGTCTTTCGTATTTTGCCATTCTACGAATCCCGTTTTCGATCGCAACGCAAAAAGCGGCCTGGCGCGCAGGCCGTTCCGGGGAATGGGTGAGGTTGTGATTCCTGTCCGGGCCGGATCTTGCGATTGAATCATCTTGTTCCTTTCCAGACAGCGCTACCTACGTACTATCGAGGTATTTCTAGCGCTAGAATAGAGGGTATAAGCGGAAGTGTTTATACGTAGTTACCGAATGTTTCAGGATCTCGCGCATGCATCAAGACGTGCCACGTGACCGACGGAAAGTTCGGAGGTCCGAACTTTCTGTATGGGCTCAGATTCCGTCGCGTTCCCCGTCGAAAAACTGCCGGCACCAGAGTTCGAAACCGAACAGGGTCCAGAGCAGCTTCGTATGGTCCGCGCTGCCGTCCGCGTGTTCGCGCACGATCTCGCGAACGCGCGCGCCGCTCAAAATGCCTCGATCGCCGACGCGGCCATCGATGAGGACGCTCGTTACGCGCTTCCCGAACGGCCCCGCAAGCGGGACGGCGTGGTCGACCAGTACGCGCGGGTCACGGCGCGGAATCCGGCCGCCCGTCACTCGACCGAGCCGGTTCTTCAGCTGATTCACGCGCCACTGCCGGAACTGCTCCCCGAGAGACGGAATCCCCGGGATCCCGTCGCGCGAAAACGGGACGCGGTCGAGTTCCGGGGAGAGGCGCGAAGCCACGTCATGCACGAAGTTCCTGTCCACAAGCACGTCGAGCGGGAGTGTCAGCGTGTAGTCCAGCAGATCGTAGTCGCACAGCGGCTGCCTGACCTCGGTGACCGTGCGCAGGTAGCGCGCGCCGGTTGCGCCGAATCGCCTGATATGCTGCGTCCACGAATACCGAACCGCGCGAATCCAGGGGAACTCGTCCGGATCGCCCAGAGATCGCGTGAACTCGGACGTCGGGTAACCGGCGACCAGCGACGCGTACGGTTCCGCGAGCAGTCTGTGAAGGTGCGCCGGCTGCTTCGAGGCGCGGTACGCGAAATACCTGCCGAGAAACTCCTCCTCGGGCGTTTTCGTCATCGCATCCAGACGCCCGCGCTCGTAAAGCACCAGAGGCCCGGTCGCCACGGAAAGGCCGTCGAGCACGACGTCCACGTGCTCGCGAATGGTCGCAAAGAGCGCCGAGATCTTCCCGTGGTGGCACGAGACCATCCCGTCCGTGAACCATACGAAGCGGTCGATACGCGCGACCATGTCTTCGTACGCCGGGCCCGACTCGTGGTGAATGGTGCCGCGCGCCCGCGCCGCGCGCCGGGCGAACCGGCGGTCCCACGAGCGCGGTTCTCCGAACGTGAACGTGTGAAGCGGGGGTGCGGCACGATCGGTCGCGGCCAGGATAAGGCGTGTATCGAAACCGCCCGACAGCGTCGACCCGACGGTCGGCGGTTTGCTCACGCGCTTTCGGACGGCGCGCGCGAGTCGCGTCGCGTACCCCTCGATCCATTCCGCGGGCGTGCGCGATTCGTAAACCCGCGGGCCGTTAATCGCCCAGTAGCTCCGCGTCTCGATCCCGCCGTTTTCGAAGCGCACGATCGTCGCGGGCGGAACGAGAGTCACGCCCTCGAGAAACGTTTTCGTGCCCATCGGGAACTGCAGCAGGAAGAACTCGACGACCGCGTTTCGATCGATCCTCTTCCCGTAGTCATCGAACGCGAGCGCGCCCTTCAGTTCGGGAAAGAACGCGATCCCCCACGGCAGCTTCGCGAACATGACCTGGCG
>JABDJQ010000816.1 GCA_013002425.1 Gemmatimonadota bacterium | reverse complement strand
TCATGCATTCGTCGACGAGCGTCGCGTCGTGCTCGCTCCCCGAGAGTTGCGAGAGGGCGCGCACCATCGTGAAGTCGATCTGCGAAGCTTTTGTAAACGAGGCGTTCGCCTCGTCGAACTGGAACGTTTCGAGTTGCAGCATGCCGAGGTTGTATCGGGCGACCGCATCGTCCGGATTGAAGGCGAGCGCCTCTTCGTAAGACGCCAGGGCTTCGTCTCCGCGGCCGAGCAGGAAGAGCAGGTTCCCGCGGTTGTTGTGTACCGCGGCGCTGCCGTGTCCGCTCTGAATCATCTCGTCGTAGTGCGCGAGCGCGGAGCGGTAGTTTCCTCGCTCCCGCTCGAGCAACGCGTAGCTGAAATGGATGTCGTCGTTCAGCGGAAGCGCCTCGCCGCCGCGGTTCACTTCCCCGACGGGCGGAACGATCGACGAACCCGAAAGCGCGTACAGCGTGGAGTCGGGCATGGCCGGAAGCGATGTGCCGATCGCGATCTTGAGGATGAGCGGCGCGAGCCCGACCTGTGTCAGGAATCCGAGGGCCACCCCCCGCTCCCACGACCGGAGCGCGCGCCAGCTGAGAAGCGCGCCGGCGGAGAGCATCCAGACGAGTCCCGAGGGCCAGACCCAGGGATGAAACAGCAGAAAGAGCGAAACCACCGCGACGGGAGCGTACAGTTCCTTCATGAGTGGAGGAAGAGTGTCGGGCAGCCACTCGAGAATCGCGTGTCGAAAAGTCGGAAGGCAGCGGATGAGAATCGTCGCGAGCGTGGCCATGGTTCCGATGAACGTGACCAGAAAGAAGAAGATCACGCCGTTCGTCATGAGAAGCGACTGGGACCGGAAGTTCCCGGCCAGAGCCTCCCATGCGCGCGAAAGCGCGACTGTCCACTTCCAGTCGAACTCCTGCAGATAAACGTAGGCGAGCAGGAAATAACTTCGTATCAGGGAAGGGTCCCGCTGCGTGCAGCTCTCGAGAAACTCGCGCGCGACCGCGTCGTTGCCCGCGGCCACTTCGCGCAGTCCGCGGTAGTAGTCGACGCGCGCGAGGATCGGCGACTCCATCAGCGGACCGCCCGGCGTGAGAGTCAGAACACGGTAACGGCTCTTGCGTTCGGTCGTGGCCGGAACGGCGTGCGGATAGCTTCCGTAGCCGTGCTCCCGGTCGGACGAGCCCTCGATCCGGATTCCGGGGAGAGGAATCGCGTTGTCTTCAGGCGCTTTCGCCTGAGCCGTTGCGCTCAGCAACAGCACCAGTACGAAGGCGCACGGTGCGCTCCAGCGGTATCGGATCTTCTCTCTCCTTCTGCGGCGGCCACCCGGATGCTCTTCTCCCCGGTGATCGGCCTTCTCTCTTCGGTCCTTTATCGAATTGACAGGAACAAGGGGCCGTTTCTACCATCGGGGGAAGCGACCGAGGGGCATACCGTCCGCCGGCTGATCAGAAGCACCGCAACAGAACGAGGAAGCGCACGATATGCAGACCACACACCCTCTGGCGTCCGTGAAGAAACTGGGAGAATTCGTCGATCAGGACGTTCGATTGCAAGGATGGCTCTACGGGGGCCGTTCTTCAGGCAAGATCGCGTTTCTGATGATCCGGGACGGCACCGGGGTCGTGCAGGGGGTCCTGGCGAAATCCGACGTCGAGGACGAGGAGATGTTCCAGGCGGCCCGCAAGATCCCCCAGGAGTCGAGCATCATCGTCACGGGCAAGGTCCGCCAGGACGATCGGGCGCCCGGAGGGTACGAGCTGCTCCTCAGCCACGTCGAGACGCACAGCGAGGCGGGGGAGTACCCCATCACCCCCAAGGAGCACGG
>JABDJQ010000790.1 GCA_013002425.1 Gemmatimonadota bacterium | reverse complement strand
CTCCCGCTCGTGCTGATCGCGACGTCGGGTCCGATGATCCTCTGGTCGGTCGGCGGGCTCGAGGGCATTCTGTTCGCGGCGGCGGTTCTCGCGGCGTTCCTGCAGTACGAACGGGCGCGAACGGACGCGCGGCATTCGCTGCTGTTCGCGGGCGCGCTCTACGGCGCGGCCACGCTCGTTCGACCGGACGGCGCCGTGTTCGGGGGCGCGGCCGGCCTTCACCTGATCGTCTCGCGTCTGGCCGGCGGCCGCCTGATTCCCGACGCCGCGCGACTCGCCGGGGGCTACGCGCTCGTCGTCGTTCCGCACCTCCTGTTCCGCGTCCTCTATTACGGTGACTGGCTCCCGAACACGTATTACGTGAAGAGCGCGGGCGAAGGCCGCGTGGCTCTCGGCATCGAATACCTGCAGTCGTTCGCGACCGAATACCAGACGCTGCTGCTCGCGGCCCTCGTCGGCGCTCTGCTTGCGCTGATTGCTCCCTCGCTGCGTAAGGTGCGCGGGACCACGCTGCACATGGTGCTCGCGGTCGTGCTCTTCGGCGCGTACGTCACGTTCGGAGGGGGCGACTACATGGCGCTCTACCGGTTCTACGTGCCGGTCATTCCGTTCCTCGCGATCTTCGCGTCTCTGTTGCTGTTCGTCGTCGGACTCACGGTCACGCGGCTCACGGGGCAGGCGATTCTGGCGCTGCTGCTCGCGCTCCCCCTCCTGGCAGGCGTTGCCTGGGTCAACTATCAGCCCTCCGTCGCGAGCGAGGCCGGCATCAAAAAGTCACGGGTCGTCGTTCCTCTCGCCGGCATGCGGACGAACACCGCCAACTGGTCGGCCGCGGGGCGCGCGCTCGGCAGCGCCTTCTGGCCCGACGCCGTGCTCGCGACCTCCGCTGCGGGCGCGATCCCGTTCTTCAGCGGCCTCCCGACGATCGATCAGTCCGGGCTGAACGACCGCTACACCGCGAAGGAGGAGTGGAATCCGTGGAACATCAACAAGCCCGGGCACACGAAAATGGCCACGAAAGAGTACATCCAGCGCAGGAATCCGGATCTCATTCTCGCCCACCCGAAGATCTGGAGCGGGAAGTCGATCCACAGAACGAACAATCCGTGGCCGAAATACATTCTCCGCGCCGTGGCCATTCCTGAGCTCCGGGACCCCGCCGGAGAGCAGCTCTACCTCTATTTCTGGCTGAGGCGCGACCAGGCCGAGCGCGCTTCGGAGCGAGGAATCATCCCGCCCCCCTCCCCGAACCTTCGCTAGCAACAGAAAGTTAGGCGAAAAATTCGGCCGATTCGTCCTAGAATAGAGGTAACAATTCAGGGCCGGCTTCCGTATTGAGACCCACACGCTGGTTGTTCCCCGAACCTTTCGAGCCGCAAAACGATGTTTTTATTAAGGAGTACCCCCATGGGGACCGCATTGCGCAACGCACTGACCTGCCTGTTGCTCCTGTCCGTTCTGGCGTTCACGGCCTGCAGCAGAGGAGACGCCACCGCCGATCCCGATCAGGCGAAAAGCGCCGCTGCGGACTCGACAGTCGCCGACTCGGCGGCCGTCGCGAAGTCCGACAGCGGGAAGCAGAAAAAGGGTGGTGGATTTCTCCAGAAGATCTTCAAGCGCGGCGACGATGACGAGGAGAAGGAAGAGCCTCCGGTGCCGGTCGAACTGACCGACGTTTCGCGGCGCGACGTTCCGTACTACGTGGCGGCGACGGCGACGCTCGAAGCCGAGAAACGCGCGACGATTCTGGCCAAGATCGCGGGCGAGATCCGCGAGATCCGTGTCGAAGAAGGCGACTACGTCAAAGAGGGGCAGCTGCTCGCCCGCACCGACGGGCGCGCGCAGGCCGTCGCGCTCGAGGAATCGAGAGCCCGGCTCCGCGGGCTCGAACTCGACTTCGAGCGCGTGACCACGCTGTTCGAACAGGATCTCGTCAGCACGAAAGAGATGAACGATGCGCGGGCGCGTTACGAAGAGGCGACGGCCCAGCTCAAGGCTTCGGAACTCAACCATTCCTATACATATATTAGAGCGCCGTTTTCCGGAACGATCTCGCTTCGCAGCATCGATCCCGGTCAGAACGTGCAGGTCGGCACGGAGCTCTTTTCGATCGTCGACTTCGATCCGCTGCTCGCGCGCGTGCATCTTCCCGAGCATGTCGCGGCATCGATCGCGCTCGGCCAGCGGGTCGTCATCACGCCCGACACCGGCGACACGCTCACATACGAAGGCAAGGTCATGCTCGTATCTCCCGTCGTCGACACGCGCACGGGCACGGTGAAAGTGACGTGCATGATCGACGGCAATAACGAACTCCTGAAGCCTGGTTCGTTCGTGCGCGTCAAGCTGCAGACGGACATGCACCCGGACGTTCTGGTCGTGCCGACGAACGCGATCGTGGCGGAAGGCGACGAGTCCTACGTCTATCGCGCCCAGGCCGATACCGTGGTCAAAGTGCTCGTTGCGACAGGCTACACGGACGACCTCTTCATCGAAGTTTCGGACGGCGTCTCGGAAGGCGACCGCATCGTCACGGTCGGGCAGGGCGCGCTTCGCGCCGGCGCGAAGTTCGAAGACATCCACGCGAAGAAGGCGGAGGAAGAGGGGGTCGCCGATTCCGACAGCGCAGGCGCCGACGGCGAAGGCGCCGACGGCGAAGAAGCCGACGGCGAAGGCGCCGACGGCGAAGAAGCCGACGGCGAAGAAGCCGACGGCGAAGAAGCCGACGGCGAGGACGGCCGGGAAGTGGCCGGGTCCACGACGAACGGAAACGGGTAGTCCGCCATGGCGCTCGTGGAACGCAGCATGAAGCGTCCGGTGACCGTGACGATGATCACCGTCGCGGCGCTTCTCTTCGGCGCGGTTTCGCTTTCTCGCCTGCCGCTGAACCTCCTTCCCGACATCACGTATCCCTCGCTCACCATTCAGACCGAGTACGCGGACGCGGCGCCCGCCGAGATCGAGAAGCTCATCACCGAGCCGCTCGAAGAAGCCGTTTCGGTCGTGCCGGGTTTGAAGCTGCTGCGCTCCGTTTCGCGCCCGGGCGTCTCGGAGATCACGCTCGAGTTCGCGTGGAAGACGAACATGGACTTCGCGGCGCTCGACGTGCGCGAGAAGATCGACCTCGTGAATCTGCCTGGCGACGCGGACAAGCCCGTCCTTCTCCGATACGACCCCTCGCTCGACCCGATCCTGCGCGTCGGCCTCAGCGGCGACAAGGACCTCGTAACACTCCGGTATCTCGGCGAACGCGTCTTGAAGAAGGATCTCGAATCGCTCGAAGGCGTCGCTTCGGTCCGCATTCGCGGCGGGCTCGAGGAAGAGATTCACGTAGCCGTTGACGAAAAGAAGCTCGCCGCGCTCGGCATCCCGATCCGCACGGTCTCCGACTTCCTGATGAACCAGAACCTGAACGCGGCCGGCGGAAGATTGCGCGACCGCGACGCCGAGTTTCTCGTGCGCACCACGAACGAGTTCGAGAACATGGACGACATCAGGCAGACGGTGCTGTTCGAAGAAGCGAACCGGCGCGTCAAGCTGGAAGACGTGGCCAGCATCTCGCGCGGCTACAAAGAGCGGGAAGTCGTTTCGCGCGTGCGCGGTAAAGACGCGGTCGAACTCGCCATATACAAGGAAGGGAACGCGAACACGGTGCAGGTCGCGCGCGCCGTCAAAGCGCGCATCGAATGGCTGAACAAAGGCTTCGAAGACGACGTGCGGGCCGACGTTCTGTTCGATCAGTCGACGTTCATCGAGAAGTCGATTCAGGAAGTACGCTCGAACGCGATCGTCGGCGGACTGCTCGCCGTATTCGTACTGTTCCTGTTCCTGAAGGACCGCCGCAGCACGGCCGTCATTTCACTCGTGATTCCGATTTCGATCCTGACCACGTTCTTCGCGATGCAGCAGTTCGGGGTTTCGCTGAACATCATGTCGTTCGGCGGGCTCGCGCTCGGTGTCGGGATGCTCGTCGACAACGCGATCGTCGTTCTCGAAGCGATCAACCGGCACCGCACCGGAGGGAAGTCCGTCTGGGACGCCACGCTGGACGGGGCGTCGGAGGTTTCGCGCGCCGTGACGGCCTCTACATTGACGACCGTGGCCGTATTCCTGCCCATCATTTTCGTCGAGGGGATCGCGGGGCAGATCTTCCGGGATCAGGCGCTCACGGTCACCGCATCGCTTGTCGTCTCTCTGATCGCGGCGCTCACGCTGATCCCGGTGCTCGCGAGCGTGGGTTCGCGCGCGCGCGGCCCGCTGCACATCGACGCGGGCGACGGCGACACGCCCGAGTCGGGAGACGGCGCGACCGGCCCGAAGACTCCCGCAAAGCCGAAGCGCCGGCTTCCCGGGTTCGTGCGCGTGATCGCGAAACCGTTTCAGCTCCTCTTCGCCGGAATCCGGTTTCTTCTCGTCTGGCTGGGGCGCTTCCTCGCCGTTCTGCTTCCGGGCACGATCTTTCGTATTCTCGCGATCGTGTTCAAGATTCTCGGTCGCGCGCTCGATGTCGTCATTCGCCCCGTGCAGGCCGTCTTCGATCGGGCCTGGGGTTTCGTTGCCCGCGCCTACCCCTCGATACTCGAGTCGGCGCTCACACGCCCCGGCCGCACGCTCACGCTCACGCTGATCGTGGCCGCGCTCGCCATCGCGACGGTGCCGCGGCTCGGCGTCGAGCTCGTACCTCCGTTCACGCAGGGCGAGTTCGCGTTCGATCTCGAACTGCCGCCGGGAACGCCGCTCCAGAAGACGGCGGATCGTGTGCACGAACTCGAGAAGGGGCTCGCGAACGACTCCGAGATCGGGATCTACTTCACGTCGGTAGGCGAATCGCCCGACCTCGGAAGCGCGAGAAACCAGCGCCGCGAGAACATCGGTCAGATCAATATCGCGGTGG
>JABDJQ010000768.1 GCA_013002425.1 Gemmatimonadota bacterium | reverse complement strand
CCGCCGAGCATCGGGATCTCGATCGTGCGATGGCGTCCGGGGAGCACCACCCCCGACTCGGCGAAAGGCATCTCGATTACGGGCGCGCCCGGCGCGAGCGTGTTCGGCGTCACCGTGAACGAATCGTGAATGCGCAGGTGGCCCGTACCGATGTTCACGAACGTGGGATAGACGCACCAGAGGTTCTCGTGGTTCGGACGCACCTCGAGCCCGATCAGATCGGCGCCGCGTTCGATCGGCGGCACTTCGATGTAGAGCACCGTCGCGAGACGAAGGCGCAGATCGAGGCGCTTCTCCCCCGCCTTCACCGGTTTGTACGGCGCGCGCGGCTGGGCGATCAGGGCGCCCCGATACTCGCCCGGCAGCGCGTCGGGCGGCACGACGACCGAGAGACGAACGAACACTTCCTCGCCCGGCACGATTTCGTCCTCGCCCGGCGTGTAATGCACCCACGGCCGCACGCTCCGCTCCGCGACCGGCTCCGCCGTGAACGAAAGACGGCCGTTCGGGTCCATGTCCCAGTCTTCCGTATCGAGCAGGATCCGGAGCGGGGCCGTGTCAAGCGAGTCGTCCTTCGTGTACACGACACGAATCACGGTCGTGAAGTCGCCGCCGGGGGGCACGCGCGTTTCGATCATGCTCGGAAAGATTGTGACATCGCCGGCGTGACTGAAGCCGGCGGGCCCAAGGGCCGCCAGCGCCGAACTCAGGACAAGGCTGTTTCGTAACACTCGCTTCATAGCGTGACTCCTATTTCGATGACGACTCCTTCGAGGGAGTCGAACGAATAAAACTGCGGCCCCACGGCAAAGACGAGGTCGAAGCGATTGCTTCGTCCGACGTGAAAGCCCGTCGTTCGATAGAGCTCGGTGTACGGGGGCGAAAAGCCGAGCGCACCGACCGTTCCCGGGAAAATCGGGACTTCGTCGATGTCCTTCGAAGCGGTTTCGGGATCGTAGTCGTAGTTCGGATTGACGACATGTGCGCCCGCCCGAATCCGCTGAATGCCCATGCCGATGTCGAACGTGTTGAAGTTCCCGGGGGTCGGATCGTGCGGCGTCAGGACGCGGGCCCAGAGTCTGTAAGGCGGGAAGTAGAACGACCCGGATCGAATGCGAATGCGAATACGCCCCGAAGCGAAATCGGCCGCGTTCAGAGCCGAGTATTCGCCCATGGCGATCGTACCGAGATCGACCGGAGGCAGCACCGCGGATACGGTGCGGTCTCCGCTCAGCTCGGGATCGGGGAGTACGAGTTCGAAAAGAGCTTCCTGCAAGTCGGTCGCGGCCAGACGCCCGGGCGACACGACGAGGAGCGCCGTCATGAACAACGCGGAGAGAGGCCGAAGCCCCCCTCCGCGTGTATGCCTCGACGAGGTCCGCATCCGACTACGGTGTAGTCAGCGTGTACGTGACCGTCGCCGACCAGGCGGCCGTCGGCGTGTAGTATTGCGGGACCACGGCGTACGCCGTCGTCGCGAGAAGCGCGTTGTTCGGCGAATTGCGACCGCCGCGGTACGAGATCCGCGGGCCGGTCAGCACCGTCGTGCTCGCGCTGAGATCCGAGAAGTCGGCGCTGTACGTCGGCTCGCCGTCGGCGTCCGTCGGAGCAGCCGTCGGATCGCTGCTGAAGCCGACCGTGATCGACGAACCGGTGACGGCCGCCGGGTTCACCTTCGCGCCCGATCCCGAAGCGGCGAGACCCGTGACGCCGAAGCCGATGTCCGAGATCACGATGTCTTCGGCCGAGTTCGTGCCGAAGCCCGAGCTCGACGTCACCTGCGCGGCGAGTTCGTACGCCGAGTTCGAACGGAGCGCGATGTCGACCGAGCCGCCGGCGAAGTCGTTCAGATTGTTCCCCGCGGCCACGTCACCCACGTCCAGCGTGAAGCTGAGCGGATCGTTCTGCGTGTTGGCGCCCGAACCGGCGTCGGCGTTCGTTCCCGTTTCCGAGTTGTTCGCCGTGAAGTCCCACCAGCGGAGCGCGGCCGCTTTCTGCACACTGCCTTGCACCGTCACCGTACCCGTGTTCTGAGCCCATGCGGACCCGGCCACGGACAGGAGAAGTGCCATGAAGACGATCTTCTTCATCAGATCTGTACCCCTCTCTTCCATCCAGCATTCCATTCCTCATCCCGCATTGCATTTGCAGTGCGAGAGACGGCGCAGGTCGCCCCAATCTGCTCCGATACCCATGTTCCTACTTGAGATTTCGACAACCTCGCGGGGATCTTGAGGGATTCCGGGAGTCCTGACGGGCTTTGGTGTGCGTGGATGGGACAGGATGGGAAAAGAACGGTGAAGTCTGGCAAAGCCGGTGGTTCTTTGCGGGACCGGTCCCGTCGCAGAAGACAGAAGTGACGGCGCGGTCAGATTTCGGTCGAGTCGGTCCGGCTGCGGATCCAGTCGATTTCGAGCGAAAACGGTCCGGGATTCTTGTCAGCCAGCATGAGTCCGACCTGGCGGATTTTCTCGCGGTCGAGCGGGGGAACGTTCGTCAGCGTGCGTCCGCGAAACGTCGGCACGAATTCTTCGAACGGAATCCGGACGACAGTCCACTCCCCCTTTTTCGTTTCGAAGCTCGCGCGGAAAGCGGCCCCGTCGAAGCGATCGTCATCCCGCAGACGAAGCTGATAAGTCCGGCCGTCGCCGCGCACACGGACTTCGATCCCGGTCGCCTGCGCCAGGTTCCGCGGCTCCTTGAACAGGTACCGAACCGACGCGAACCCGCCGTTGTTCTCGAGCGAGAGGTCACCGGCGAACACGCCCGTGCCTTCTTCCGTCGTACGGATCGCGCTCTGTGAGATACCGCCCATGACGCCGTCGTTGATAACGTACCACTCGCCCGTATCGGAATCATCGAACGAGATCAGATAACCGGGCTCGGGCATGGCCGTTTCCTCCTTGTGCAGAGTCTCCCGGGGCGCTGCGGCCTCCGTCCCTGCCGCATGATTCGACATCACCGGCAGCAGGAGGAGGGCGGCAAGAAGCATCGCTCTCGAGCCGGTTTCCTTCTCTCGAGCTGGATACTCGTTCTTCACCCTCAGCGCCCCACTTCCCACGCGAGATGCGCGAGTTCGGGTTCGATCAGCTTTTCCCACGCAAGCTCCACGGCGTTCGGCGAGCCGGGGACCGCGATCAGGATCATTCCGTTATAGGTGCCCGCGATCGCACGGGAGAGCATCGCCGCGGCGCCGATCTCCTTCCAGCTGAGCATGCGAAAGATTTCGCCGAATCCCGGGAGCGTTTTCTCGAGCCTCTCCGCGAGCGTATCGTAGGTCGAGTCGCGCTTCGAGATGCCCGTGCCGCCGTTGAAGATCACGATCTGGGCTCCGAGCGTTTCGGCGACTTCGAGCATCGACTCGATTTCGGCCGG
>JABDJQ010000746.1 GCA_013002425.1 Gemmatimonadota bacterium | reverse complement strand
GAAGGGCGGGGTCCGAATCCGGATCGACGCTCCCCTCATATTTTCATATCGAAATCCGCGATGATCGGCCGGTGATCCGACGCCTGGCGCGCGAGGCGTGTGTGCCCCACGAACGCCGACTCCACGGTCAGCGGCCCGCGATAATAGATGCGGTCGAGCGGCTGCAGCGGAATGGCGGCAGGGAACGTGGGAAGCGGCCCGGTGGTCGCGGTAAAGCCGGCGGGCTCGATGATGAGCTTCTGGAGCCGGCCGAAGACGTCGTTGAAATCGCCGCCGAGAATGATCGGCGTGGTCGACCGGATCCACTTGATCGTCGTGCTCGCGAGCAGCTTCCGCATCTGCATCCGCCGTTCGAACGCCGCCAGCCCGAGATGCACGTTCGCGATCACGAGCGAATGGCGGTGCCCCTTCTCCCTCATCGTCAGTTTGATCAGCTGCGCGCGGCGCCGTTTCTTGAGCGGAATCGTGAGGTCGATATTGCGGGGCCCCTTGATCGGATGGCGGCTCAAAATCGCGTTCCCGTACTTCCCGAGCCGCAGCAGCACGTTCCCCTGAAACGTCCGGTAGCGGAACCCCAGGCCGTCGGCGATCGTGTCGACCTGGCGGTGATTGCGCGTGCCGGGCTTCCCGTCGTCCACTTCCTGAAGCAGCACCAGATCCGGCTCGTAGTGCGCGATCGTCTCCACGATCCGCTCGGGGCTGTACCGGCGATCGACTCCGCCAATGCACTTGTGAATGTTGTAAGATACAACACGGAAACGCATGCCGGGATTGTACACCGAAATGCGCAGCCGCGGGCTCATGCAGTGTGACCTGCGGCCGGGAGACGATCCATGAACTGGGCCCTTTTTCTGGTATTTGCGGAATGGCTGGTTCGAATCGGCGTATCCGCGCGCGTTATCTCGAGGCGGACCAACGTCAGCGAGTCCCTCGCCTGGATGGGCCTCATTCTCCTCTTCCCGTTCGCGGGCACACTCCTCTATCTCTGGTTCGGAGAAGCGCTTACGGGCCGGCGGCGCTCCAAATGGATGAAGCGCGTCCGCCCCGTTTTCGAGCGATGGCTGCTCGACGTCGCCCCCCGGACCATCAAGGAGTGGGCGGACGGCCAGGAAGAGGAGCGGGCGCTCAGCACGATGGTGCTGAACACGGTCGGCGTGCCCGCGCTGCCGGGCAACCGCGTCACGCTGATCGCCAGCGCGACCGCATTCGTCGACGCCCTCGTGGTCGACATCGCCGCGGCGAAACGCGCGTGCTACCTCGAATTCTATATCTGGGAAGAGGGCGGTGTGGTCGACCGCGTCGTCGACGCGCTCCTCGAGGCGGCCGGCCGCGGCGTCGACTGCCGCGTGCTCGTGGACGACGTCGGAAGCCGCGGCTTTCTCCGGACGCGATCCGGACGCAAACTGCGGGAGGGCGGCGTGCAGGTCTTCTCCGGCCTCCCCGTGGGTATTCTGCAGGCGCGCTTTCGGCGCTGGGATCTTCGCCTTCATCGCAAGATCGTGGTCATCGACGAGGACATCGGCTACACGGGCAGCCAGAACATGGCCGATCCGAGCACGTTCAAGAAGGAGAAAGGCGTCGGCCAGTGGATCGACGCGATGGTGCGTGTCGAAGGGGAAGCCGCCGAAGCGCTGCTCGTGACGTTCCTCTCCGACTGGCAGCTCGAAACGGGATCCGGCATCGAACAGCTCGAGCGCGCGATTCAGGCGACGCCCATCCCCTCGAAGAAATCCGCCATCGTGCAGGTGATCCCGACCGGCCCGACGCTCGCGCGCGACGTCGCGAAACAGATTCTCATCAACGCGATCTACGGCGCCTCCGGGCGGCTCGTCCTGACGACGCCCTACTACGTACCCGACGAAAACCTGCAGCTCGCCATGCTCTCCGCGGCGCGGCGCGGTGTGGAAGTGACGCTCATCGTTCCCGAGAAGGTCGACTCCCGCCTCGTGCATTTCGCAAGTGCCCCGTACCTGGTCGATCTCATCGAAGCGGGCGTGAAAGTTCAGCTCTACCAGAAGGGCTTGCTGCACACGAAGTCGATCACCGTCGACGAACGCTACTCCCTCTTCGGGTCGCTGAACCTCGACGCGCGCAGCCTGCATCTGAACTTCGAGATCACCGTGGCGGTTTACGACCGCGCCTTCACGCGAAATCTGCGCGGGCTGCAGCTCGACTATCTCGCCGACTCGCAACCGATGGTCGTGCCGGTGCGTCCGTCGTTCGGAAGGCGCATGATCGAAAACGCCGTTCGATTGCTGGCGCCGCTGCTGTAGAGGGGAAGCGGGGCGAAGCGGGTTTGCTCCGGCGTGAGATCGGGTGAGCGCTCGGCGGCGAGACCTGGCGGAACGGCTTTGATGAGCGAGTTGGTGGATTCCGGTTTCGGTGACTTCTGTTGCGGTCAGTGGATCGGTTACCGGTGCGCCGAAGCCGTCCCGCTCAATGGGTCTCGCGCACCTCGCGCCACCCGACCCCACCGCCGGACACACGCGACACGTCGCGAGAGTGAGCGAGACGGAGGAGCGAGCGGCGGGAAGAAACGTCCCTCTCCCTTCCGCCTCTTCCTTCCGCCTCTTCCTTCCGCCTCTTCCCTCTTCCCTCTTCCTTCCGCCTCTTCTCCCCCTCTTCCCCTCCAGCAAGTGTGTGCGGGGGGCCGGGTGTCGGGGGTGCGTGGCGAGAGGTGGGACCCATTGAGCGGGACGCCTTCGGCGCACCGACATCCCTTTCCATCGAACGCAACAGAAGTGAGCAACCATGCCACTCACCTCCTCCCCCCATCAACGGCGATCCGCCAGGTCCCACCCGCAGCCACGTACCCC
>JABDJQ010000728.1 GCA_013002425.1 Gemmatimonadota bacterium | reverse complement strand
GGATACGACGGCCGGTCACTGGGAGATCGCGGGCGTTACCCTTGCAAAACCGTTTCCGGTGTTTCCCGACGGATTTCCTCCGGCTGTCATGACGCTCTTCGAGGAGCGGATCGGCCGCGGCACGCTTGCCAATAGCGCGACGTCGGGCACTGTCGTAATCGACGAGTTCGGCGAGGAACATGTGCGAACCGGGAAGCCGATCATTTATACGTCGGCCGATTCCGTGTTTCAGATCGCGGCCCACGAAGACGTCATTCCCGTCGAAACGCTCTACGAGCAGTGCGAGATCGCCCGCGAGATCCTGCAGGGGGAATGGGCCGTGGCCCGCGTGATCGCCCGCCCCTTCGTCGGAGAACCGGGATCGTGGAAGCGCACCGCGAACCGCCGCGACTACTCGCTTTCCCCGTTTCGGAAGAACGTGTTCGAGTCGATCGAAGAAGCCGGCTGGCCGGTTCACGGAATCGGCAAGATACACGACATCTTCACGGGCCGGGGAATCGGGCGAACGACGAAAGCGGGAACGAACGAGGAGGGAATCGCGGTCGTGCTCGACCTGCTCGACCGGGAGGAGCCGGGCGTGCTCTTCGTGAATCTGAACGACTTCGACTCCAAGTGGGGGCACAGGAACGATCCGGAATCCTTCGCGCGCGGGCTCGAGCGTTTCGACGAAGCGATCCCGGACATCTTGAAGAGACTCACCGACCGCGATCTTCTGATCATCACGGCCGATCACGGCAACGACCCGACGACTCCGGGAACCGATCATTCGCGCGAACTCGTTCCGCTTCTCGTGCGGGGCCCGGGATTCGCGCCGCGCGATCTCGGAACGCGGGACACGTTCGCCGATGCCGGGCAGACCATCGCGCGCCATTTCGGCGTCAGCCACGACGGTCCGGGGGTTCCGATGCAGAGCGAGAGCGCGAACTGATGCGTGGCGCGCGCACGCCTCCTGCCTTTCATTCCACCAGCCCCGCCGTCCTGATCGTCCTTCTGTCCTGCATCGCGCTGACCGCCTGCACGGGGCGCGCGCCCGAACGCCCCGCATCCTCGGAGAGCGCGCCGGCGCCCATGATCACGCGTTTCGCCGAAGCGATGACCACGACGATCGAAGTGACGCTTCCGGCGTCTCAGAGCGCCCGCGCGTATTCGGACAGCGTGTTCGGCCTCTTCCGGGCGATCGAAACGCGCATGAGCGAATGGCGGCCGGGTTCGCCGCTCACCGCCGTGAACGAGGCGGCCGGTAAGGGGGGCGCGCCTGTTCCGCTCGATCTGCTGGCGGTCGTCGAGAAGGGGGCCGAGATCGGTCACATGACGGGGGGCGCGTTCGATATCTCCTGGGCCGCGCTCTGGGGGCTCTGGGACTTCAAGGCGGAAACCCCGGTTCCTCCCCCGATCGCGGAGCGACGGGCGCGCGCGAAACTCGTCGACTACACGAAGGTGTCGATCGATCGGGAACGTTCGTTCGTCTCACTTCCGGAGGCCGGCATGAAGATCGGACTCGGTGGAATCGCGAAGGGACACGCGCTCGGCGAAGCGGCGGCCTACCTGCGCTCCCGGGGGGTGGAGACGTTCCTGCTTTCGGCGGGGGGCCAGGTGTATGCCGGCGGTCGGAAGGGGGACGGCTCCCGCTGGTCGATCGGCGTGCGCGATCCCCGCGGGACACCTGACGATTTCTTCGCCATCATCGACGTCGAGGATCGATCGCTTTCGACGAGCGGCGACTACGAGTCGTTCTTCGTGCACGACGGAATCCGTTATCACCACATACTCGATCCGCGGACCGGCGACCCCGCGCGCGGGCTTCGGAGCGCCACGGTTCTCGCGGACGACGCCACACTGGCCGACGCGCTTTCGACAGCGCTCCTCGTGATGGGGCTCGATGCGGGGCTCGACCTCGTGGAACGGCTGCCGGGGATCGAGGCGCTCGTGGTCGACGACTCCGCGCGCGTCTACTCGACGAGCGGACTGGCGGACGCAATGCGAATCGTGCACAAGCCCGCTCCATGATCGACTGACCGGCCGACACGAACGGAGGGTATGACAGGCGATGAGACTCTTACTGCTGTTCCTGCTTGCATTCGGTATCGGCTCGTGCGCAGGCCGGAGCGCGCCATCCTCGTATCTCGAGATGACGGACGGTGCGCTCGTTTCGACGCATGATCTCCGCTTTTCGCTCGCGCGCCCCGAAGGCTTTCGGGACGCTCCGCCGGTGACGCACTTCCCGACATTTCACGATCATCCGTTTCAGGTATCGATCGGCGGCTTCGTAA
>JABDJQ010000725.1 GCA_013002425.1 Gemmatimonadota bacterium | reverse complement strand
GACGTGAGACGCCGGTTCATCTCCTCGGGAAACGGATTGTGCTTGTCGGCCGTGCGAAGCCCTGCCTCGACATGCCCGATCGGAATCTGAAGATAATGCGCGGCGAGGGCGCCGACGAACGTGGTCGTGGTGTCGCCCTGCACGAGAACGAGATCCGGCTTTGCCTTCGCGTAGACGTCTTCGAGCTTCGTAATGAGACGGCCGGTCGTCTGAAAGAGCGACTGCGCGTGCGTCATGATGTCGAGATCGAAATCCGGCTCGATCCCGAAGAGCGCGAGCACTTCATCGCTCATTTCCCTGTGCTGGGCTGTCAGGATCGTGACAGGGGTCAGCCCTTTCGCCTCGCGAAGGGCAAGAACGACCGGCGCCATCTTGATGGCCTCCGGTCGCGTTCCGATGATGACGCCGATTCGTTTCATGGCGATCAGGCCGCGCCCTTTCCGATCAGTTCTTCGTAGTATGCGAGATGCTGGTCGACGAGCGCCTTCACGCTCCATTTGCCCGCGACGCGCTTTCGTCCTTCGCGCCCCATCGCCGCGCGCTCCTCTTCGGGACGCGCGAGAAGCGCCGAGATCTTCTCCGCCAGGTCTTTGGGATTGGCCGATTCGAACAGCGTGCCGCAACTCTCGTCGATAATTTCGGGAAGGCCTCCTACGCGCGACACCGCCATCGGACGCTCGCACGACATCGCTTCGAGCGCGGATAGCGACGTGGCCTCCATCAGCGAGGGAATGACGACCGCGTCGGCCGAGCTCAGGATGCCGGGCAGCTTGTGGTTCTCGACGCCGCCCAGAAAGTGAACGTGATCGCCGATCCCGTAGCGAGCGATGCGCGTGTCGAGATCCTCGCGTTCGGGCCCGATCCCGGCGAGGTAGAGATCGACGGGGGTCTTTTCGAGAATGGCGGGCATACCGTCGATCAGAAAGCGCACGCCGTTCTTCTCTACGAGGCGGCGCGTGGCCACGAGAATTTTGCGGTCGTCCTTCCGCGCGATCGTCGGTTCGACCGGTTGAAAAAGGTCGGTGTCGATTCCGTTTACGATCTCGTGCACGCGCGTGTCCGGCAGAATCTCGCGGCACCGGTCCGCGAGTTCGACACTCGTCGCGAGAATGAGATCCGCCGGGCCGAGCAGTTTCTTGAAAACGAAGCGCCAGTGCGGTTTCGGCACCATCTTCAGAAAGTGCGAGGAGTGAATCGTGACGACGAGCGGAATCTTGCGCCTGTGTTTCGTGGGAAGCACGGGAAGCACGCTCTGAAAAGTGTGGGCGTGAATGATATCCGCGTCTCTCCCCCACCGGTTCGCGGGTCCGAGGGAGAGCGCGGCGTTTACGATCCACCCGAGCGCGTTTCGGCCCGGCAGCGGAACGCGCTTCACGCGATAGAGCGGCTCCTCATCCGTCTCGAGCGAGCCCGGTTCGGTGCGCGACGTCACGATCGACGTCTCGACGCCACGCCCCACGAGTCCCCTGCAGAGGTAGTACACGTGGTTCTCGATGCCGCCGAGGCGGGGCGGATAGTAGATCGTGGTGACGAGGACTTTCAAACGCTAACCCTTTATTCGTTTCAGCAGCCACGTGGGCGGATCCGGCACTTCCACGATCTGCTCGAACGACTCCGCATGCTGCTGAATCGTCGGAATCAGATATTTCGACTCGGTGCCCGAAAGCTGCGAGATCACTACGTAATCTATATCATTCTCGACGAAATCCCGGAACACTTTGTCCCGGTCGTAAGACCAGAGATAAACCTGAGTCCTGCGCTGCGACCGCAGATAGAACAGGTAAGGCTTGCGGGCGATCAGGAGCACGTCGGGTTCCGTATTCTCCCGCACGTAGTCCGCGATGGCGAAGTAGTTGCGCCAGTTCGCGGGATACGACTTCGGAGCGTTCGCGAGCTTGACATTCGTGAGCAGGGCCGGAATCACGAGAACGGCCGCCGCGGCGGGGACGATCCAGCGCCGCCACGGGGCGCTCCGTGCGAATCCGAACACGCCGTCGATGCCGAGCAGCAGGAAGAGCAGCAGCAGGGGCAGCAGCGGTACCAGGAACCGAAGACTCGCCCACACTTCAGGCCACACGAGGCAGACTCCGACGTACACCGCGGCATACACCGCCAGGATGTCGCGCCTCTCCCTGAGTGCGCGAAGCAGGCCGAAGAGCGTGAGCAGCGACACGGCGACTCCGGCGGCAAGCGGAGGCGATCCCGCGACCGTCTGATATTGCGGGAGCACGCCGAGCGTGTACTCCTTCGTGACGTACTTGCGAATGTTCTCCTTCATGCGAACCGTGACGAGCTCGACCGGCGTCAGTTGCGGCGACTCGAAGTCGTACGGATTCGAGCGCTGGAACTGAGAGGCGTAGCTG
>JABDJQ010000720.1 GCA_013002425.1 Gemmatimonadota bacterium | reverse complement strand
TACATGAAACCCGCCAAATAATAAGCGTCGGCATGCCGGGGCGCGGTGCGGACGAAGGCGTTGAGCTCGTCGAGCGCGCCCGTCCAGTTCCCTTCGGTCGCCGTAGCGACCGCGTTTTCGAACGATGTAGGAACGTAATCGTGAATCACGCCCCCCGACTGCGTCCGGTTCGGGAGCCGGTGAATCGCCATGACGGACGTGTAACGGCTCAGCAGCGGATACGCCACGACTTTCTGCAGACCCGTGAAAACGTCGGGATAGTTGTCCTTGATGAACGCGTGGTCCCCCTGGCTCGCGATCACGACGTGCGTGATGCCGTACTTCGCGAAGATATCCTCTTCCCCGAGCCCGCCGAAGTAGGGGAACACGGGGATTTCGTTGTCGATGCCGAGTGTCGGCGCGAACGAACCCATGACGCGGGCGCCGGGCCCGATCCATTCGGCGAGATCGCGGGAGGCGTCGCGCAGGTAGTGCGTACGAAAGCCGGCCCAGTAGGTGTAGTTGCCGAAGTTCCAGAAGAGCGAGAGACCGAGAAGCAGAAACGCGAACACTTTGCCGCGCGCGGGCGTCGTATCGATCTGAATGCGCTGAAAGCCGGTTGCTCTGAAGAGGAGCGCGAGAATGACGAAGAGTACGGCCGTCGCCGCCAGGCAGAAGACGACGAGTTCGCGATAGGCGTTCGTTCGTATGAAGAACTCGTAGACGCCCGTTCCCCATCCGCTCTCGCGCAGAAAGCGGACGATCGGAAGTCCCCACGAGATCATCGGCTGATACAACAGAAAGAAGACGATCACGCCGAGAACGACGCGGCCCCCGCCGCGCGGGACCGCCCAGCGGATCGACCCGCCGTTCAGGAGATGCAGCACGGGACGAAGCGCGAAATAGAGAAACGGAAACGCGATGGCCACCAGATAGCGGGGCGCCGGAAGCTTGACCGCGGCGAAGAACGCCCACCCCGTGACGATCCAGATCAGCATCAGAAGCGTGACCGGATCCACGCCGCGGACGCCGCCCGTCGCTTTCGTTCCCTTCGCGCCCGTGATCCGTGAAGCGGTCATCGCGATCCCGATCACGGCGAGGAGCACGAGAAGCGGCTGCCAGTCGAACAGGTTCGTGTACGAACCCATCGCGATCATGTTCTGCAGGAACTCGCGGATCGCGCCCCCGGCGCCGCCGCTGTGCTTCTCGACGGATTCGTGCAGCACGTGATCGATGATGTACGCGCCGTGCGAACGAAAGATCGTCGCCGCCCAGAGAGCCACCGTTCCGAGCCCCCCGATCAGAAAAAGGCGAACGCCGCGCGCGCGCTCGGTACCGGAAGAGGCGAGCAGAAACGCCGCGAACATGACGGCAGGGAAATAGACGGCATGCGCTTTTCCGAACAGAGGAGCCGCGAAGGCGAAGGCGCCGGCGAGCACGAGTGACGGGGCGCGTTCCCACGGGGCGCAATAGAAGTAGAACGCGGCCGCCATCAGGAAGACCATGGCCGGTTCGGCGATCGGGATGCGATGGAACATGATCAGGTAGTAGTTGAACGAGGCGAGATACGCCCAGAAGAGCGCGTCGCGCCGCGACGTTCGGCGCGCGAGCCCGAGCGTGAAAAGAAGGATCGCGCCGATTCCGAAAACCGTGTTCGGGAATCCTGCCGTCGCGCGGCTTACGCCGAACATCTTGAAAGTGAGCGCGCCGAGCGCGTTCGAGAGAGGAAAGAGGGCAAGGTCTTCGCAGTAGTCGACGATCCAGTCGCCGTAAAGGGCGAGGTTGCGCGCGTCGTGCAGCACGACCGCGCCGTCCGTGTAGATCCCCTGACTCCAGCTCAGTGCGGCAGGCGGATCGGCGCTCAGGAAGAGAACGCGCAACAGGAACCCGATCACGAGAAGGAGCGCGAGAACAATCGCGAACACGCCCTTTCCGATCTCCCTGGGAAACGGCGTCCCTCCCCGGGCCCTGGACTTCTTCTTACTCTTCGCCACGCGTTTTCCCGTCATCGGTCCTCGTCATCCGTTCCAGCTTCTCTCTGAGGAGAGCGACATCCTGCGCGAGTTCGCGATTCTGCCGGGAAAGCCGGGAGACGATGACAGAGAAGTGAAGGATCAGCAGCAGAACGAAGATGAACCCGACCAGGAAGAGACCCGACGGCGGGTAGAAGATTCCGACCGCGGCGGCGAAGAGGTCGAGCAGGCCGCGCCAGAGTGAAAGCAGAAGAAGGACGGCGCCGGTGGCGATCCAGAGCAGACTGTACTCCTCCGCCAGTTTTCCGCGCCGGATGAGCTCCAGAATCATCGCGAGGAGTCCGAGCGAGCCCAGTATGGAAACGAGCTGTACGCGGTTCACCGTTCCGCCTCTCTCCCCTGTACGGGGTGCGTCAGTCGGGTGGCGCCCGGAAACGACCGACCGCGAGCGCCAGAAACACCTTCAATAGATAATACACGCTCTTCCGGAGCGTGATGGAGGATCGGCCCCCCTCCCGCTCCTGGATTCTAGCCGGTACTTCCCGAACAGCAAAGCCCGCGCGTGAAAGAATCAGAATCGCCTCGGGTTCGGGGTAATCATAAGGATAGTAGCGCGAGAACGACTCGACGACGCGCCTGTTCGCGGCGCGAAAACCGCTCGTGGTGTCGTGAAAACGCCGCCCGACCAGCGTGCTGACCGCAAACGAGAAGAACCGGATCCCCAGTTTGCGCAGAACCGGGGGATCGTAGTCGCCGCGGCCGAGAAAGCGCGCCCCGATCGCGAGATCCGTTCCGCGGCCCAGTTCCTCGAGCAGAATCGGGATTTCCGACGGGAGGTGCTGGCCGTCGCCGTCGACCTGGATCGCGATGTCGAAGCCCTCTTCGTCCGCGTAGCGATAACCCGTCTGCATGGCGGCCCCGATGCCGAGGTTGAACGGAAGCGTGAGCACGACAGCCCCCGCCTCGCGTGCGGCTGCCTCCGTGCCGTCCGTCGAGCCGTCGTTCACGACGACGACGGTCGCACCCGGGACGTGCCGGTGCACGCCCTGCACCACTTCTCGAATCGTCTCCTCTTCGTGATAGGCGGGAATGACGATCAGAACGCGCTGCGGGAGGCGGTTTTTCGCGTCGCTCATCGTTCCCGCCCCCCCGGAAACCAGTATCGTGCGATGCCGCGTACCATGCCGACGCCGCGCGCGGCGGCGCGCACGGGACGAAGGCCCATGTAGATCAGGCCGGCAGCCGCACCTTCCCGACGCCCGATGCGCCAGGCGGCGGGCACGGCGAGTGCGAGGAGAGTCGCAAGCAGGAGAGGCGCTGCGAGCGCGACGCGCGCTTCCCCGCTCCAGGCGAACGGCGCAGCCAGTATCGCCATGGCCGTGACCAGCGCGAGCGGGGGCTCCAGGAAGTCGAAGGGCCCGCTGTAGTCGTCCCCGCGCGCTTCTCCCGGATGATCGCGATAGAGCTTCATGCGCCACTCCCCGTGCCTGCACTGCTCTTTCCAGTATACGAACACATTCACTGGATGCAGATGCGCCACGCGGGAGCCGGGCGCGAACCGGAGGCGATGGCCGAGCTTTCGGATGCGGTAGGAGAAATCGTTGTCCTCCCCGCTGGCGGCTCGATACGACTCGTCGAATCCGCCCGTACTCTCGAGAACCTCGCGTCTGACGAGCAGATGATACGACCCGAGAAAGCGGACTTCGGGCCCCATGCGCGCGTGACGCATCGCGATCTCCGCCTGCACGATCCGCGCGAGCGCGCTTTCCGTGCGCGCGTTCGTGTACGAGCCGCCCGCGGCGCCGATCGAGGGGGAATCGAGTGCGGCCAGCAGGATGGCCAGGGCATCGGGGGCCGGGAAGCAGTCCGCGTCCAGAAACCAGACGAGTTCCCCCTTCCCGTGCTCGCGCCAGCCGTGATTGCGGGCGGCAGCGGGCCCTCGATTCGGCTGCGTGAGGACGACGGCGCCCGCTTTTCGGGCTACCGCGGCCGTGTCGTCCGTCGAACCGTCGTCGACGACCACGATCGCGGGCGCGGATGGTATTCCCGTCTGGGACCGAACCGCGCGGACTACGGCGTCGATGTTCCGAGAGGCGTTCAATGCCGGAATGATGGCGGTTACGGAAGGGCCCGCGTTCATGGGTCCCCGCTAGGCAGGTTTCGGCGCCTGATTTCGATGCGTTTCATACCATTTTACGAGGCGCTCGAGTCCGTCGCGGAGCGGAACGCCCGGCCGGTAGCCGAGCTCCTGCTCGGCGCGCGAGCAGTCGGCCCACGTATCGCGCACGTCGCCTTTCTGCCAGCCGCTCTCCTTGAGCGTGATCTTGCGCCCGGTAATGTCTTCGATCGTGCGGATCGCGTCCCGAAGGCTGACGCGCGCACCCCCGCCGATATTGTAGACCTCGGCGGGCGAATCCGCCTCGGCGGCGAGGACGTTCGCAGCCACGGTATCGGCAACGAACGTGAAGTCGCGGGTCTGGTCCCCCGTGCCGAAGAGCGCGAACTCTCCGCCGTCGAGCGCGGTTTGAACGAGCCGATAAAAGGCCATGTCGGGACGTTGACGCGGACCGTAGACGGTGAAGTATCGGAGGGTCACGATGCTGAGATCGAAGTTCCGGCGATAGAGGCGCGCCAGATGCTCCGCGGCCAGTTTCGTGACGCCGTACGGCGAGTGCGGTTTCGTGAGCGATTCCTCGGTGACGGGAAGGTCGGTCGTATTGCCGTAGACGGAGGATGAAGAGGCGAGTACCGTGCGCTCGATCCCGGCGCCACGGATCGCTTCGAGGAGCCGCTGGGTGGCCATGATGTTGTCGGCGGAGTATCGATGGAACTCACGGCCCCAGCTCGAACGGACGCCCGCCTGCGCGGCCTGGTGAAACACGACGGATACGCCGTCGAGAATCGCGGGCAGATCCGCCTCGTTCAGGTCTTTCCGTATCAGTCGAAAACGGGAGTCTGCCAGGGCGTTGCGGAGGTTCCGCTCCTTGACGGCGGGGTCGTAGAAATCGGCGAACGAGTCGATTCCGAGGACAGTCCAGCCGTCAGCGAGAAGGCGGTCGGCGAGATTGGATCCTATAAATCCAGCAACTCCGGTAATTAAGGCGCTTTTGGTCATGTCAGTTCTGGTCCTTCGGGATCGCGGTGCCGACCTTCTTCCGACTTTCGACCACCTGATCGAATTGGCTTAACTCGCTCCGGACATCCGCATTCTCGGGATGGGCGTTCGACCAGTCGACGAGCACCGCCTTCGCTTCGTCCCAGCGCTCGCGGGACGCGAGCAGTTGAAAGAGGCGAAGAAAGCCTTCCTCCTGCGCCGGATCGCGCCGGATCGCCGCACGGTAATTCGCCTCCGCGCCCGCGCTATCCCCTTTCGCCTGGCGCACATACCCCAGACCGATGTAAGCATGAACGGAATCAGGCCAGGATGCAACCTGGT
>JABDJQ010000719.1 GCA_013002425.1 Gemmatimonadota bacterium | reverse complement strand
GAAGGGGAGAGGGCGGTAGAACGCGAACGCCCCCCATCAATCACTCCCTTGACCTGTGATAAAATCGGCAGGAAGCCGTTCCCGGAGGTGAAAGATGGAATTCGACCCCGTAGAGGCATTGGTCCTCGATCTTCTCGAGTGGATCGGGCCTCATCCCCGCGCATATTCCGAAGTCATGGACGCCTGGCGGACATCGTGCCCGCGCCTCCCGGTCTGGGAGGAGGCGAACGAGCGCGGGTTCATCTGCCGCGCGCCGGGCCCGGGGGATGGTGCCGCCGCCAGCGGGGAAACGGGCGAGTTCGTCGGAGTAACGAGCCGTGGAGCCGCGTTTCTGGCACGACACCGCCCCGAGTCCGTTTAATAGTTTTCGGTTTTTTAATTTAAAAATCTTGACAAAATTAAATATGGGACCTACTCTTCGTGTATGAAAACGAACACGAAGACCACGCCGGCCATTTATCGAGTCGAAGACGACGCGCAGCGGAAAGCGCTGACTTCGCCGATCCGGCTCGAGATCATCGGGCATTTCACCAGTCCCGAACCGCTCTCGGTCGCCGAGATCGGGGCGCGTATGGGACGCCCGCCGACCGCGATCTACTATCACATTCATCAACTCGAAGAAGTCGGACTGCTGGTGCGGGCCGGCAGTCGAGGAAGCGGCAAGAAAGTGGAAGTGCTCTACCGCCCCGTGGCCGAACACTTCGACCTGACACCCGATCGCGGAAACCGGGAGCACGACGCCGACGCTCTCGCCACGCTGAAATCCGCTCACCGGATGGCGGCGCGGGACATGGAAGCGGCGCTCCGAAACGGCACCGGGCGGTACGAGGGCGAGCGCCGCAACTTCACGGCTTCCAGAATGCATGCCCGGCTCGATGCGGAGTCACTCGAGCAGGCCAACGCACACATCGACGCTCTTTACGAAATCTTCATGCGGGAATCGATGGCTGACAACGGCGACGGCGATTTCTGCTCACTCACGATCACACTCATGCCTCTTCGAGGCCGCCAGGGAAGCGAGTAGCCATGCCTTCGATGCTTGATCAATTGTTCGCCCTTTTTCTCGTCGTGCTCTTTCCGCTCTACAACTGGAACGAAGCGCGCAAAGTAAGACGGGATATCGCGGGCGGTCTCGACCCGGCCAAAATCGACACGGCCGGCGACTACAGAAAGGGAATCGCGATCCTCTGGGCGATCGGAATCGCGGGTGTCGCTCTCTGGCTGTTTCAGTCGCGGAGCTGGGACGCTCTCGGCATGGGCGCGGGAACGGACAGCGCGCTCCGGTGGGCGGGCGGAATCGCGGTAGCGGTTGCGGGACTCGTGCTCACGCACCTGCAGGCGGCGCAACTGGGGCGGAGCGAAGACGCCCGCAAACAGCTGCTCGACCAGCTCGGCGATCTGCTTTTCTTTCTTCCGAAGACCAAGCGGGAGTTCTATCTGTTCAAGTGGCTTTCACTGGCCGCCGGCGTGTGTGAAGAAATCCTGTACCGCGGTTTCCTGATCTGGTTCATCGCGAGTTACCTCGGCATTCTTCCCGCGATTCTGCTGAGCTCGCTGGCGTTCGGAGTCGCGCACTCCTACCAGGGGTTCAGCAACGCGGTGCAGACGGCGATCATCGGCCTCTGGATGGCGATCCTGTTCTGGCTGACCGGTTCCGTCTGGATTCCGATGGTTACGCACTTTCTGGTCGACGTGATCGGCGGCCGCATGATCTACGGCGTGCTTTCGCAAGACACGCGCGGCCCAGGCGGGGAACAGGTCGCCGCGCCGGGTGAAGCGTGATGGCCGGGGCGCCGACCGATAGCCTGCGCGCGTGGCCGTTTCGCACCACCCGGGCGATTCTCTGGCGCACGATCACGTTCTTCATACTGTTCGGGTTGCTGAGCGCGCTCGTGATCGTTCCCGTGGCCTCGAAACTCGAGCAATGGGAGGCGTCCACGAGCGTGGCCGCGCATCTCTATCCGGACTTCGCCGGGCTGATCGCGATTCTCGCCGCCACGTGGATCATGACGCGGTTCGTCGACCATCGCCGGTTTCGCACGATCGGCTTCTCGCGGGGCGCTGTCGTGCGCGACATCGCGGCGGGGCTCGCCCTCGGCGCTCTCTGGCTCACGCTCTCCGTCGGCATCGCGTGGGCCTCCGGCTGGGCGACATGGCAGGGTCGTCCGGGCATGACGGGGATCGAACTGTTCGAGGCCGGCGGCAGCATACTCATGAACGTTCTAACGCAGCAGCTGCTGCTCTGCGGCTACATCTTTCAGACGATTCGCACGCGTACGAACTTCACGCTGGCCATGATCGTCTCGGCCGCGCTCTTTTCCGTCTTTCACATCGGCGCGTTCGAAGGCGCCTGGCTTCCTGCCGTAAACGTATTCGTCGTGGGCGTGCTGTTCTGCACGGCGTTCGAACTCACGCGCAATCTCTGGCTGCCCGCGTCATTGCACTTCGCATGGAATTTCCTGCTCGGTCCCGTGTTCGGGCTGACCGTGAGCGGTTCCGACAGCCTGGGGCTCGGATGGACCGCGTTCGCGGTTGACGGCCCGGCGCTCTTTACCGGCGGCGCGTTCGGACTCGAAGGCGGGCGCGTCGTGACCATGACGACCGTCGCGTGCGCGGCGCTTCTGACGCTGCTCCTGCTGCGCGCGCGCGGACGCGGTCTGCCGAGTCCGGTCTAGCGCAGAAACCCCTCCGGGAACATTTTCTGACGATTCGAATGAAAGAGATCGACTAGAGTGGTTGGCAGACTGCCGCCGCCGGCTCGCCGCGCCTCGAAACGAGGGGCCTCGTGCGCGCGGGATCTCGAATCGAAAGACCGACATCAACAGGAGAATGGAAATGTCCAAGAAGATAATTGCAGTCGTGGGTGCGACCGGTGCGCAGGGCGGCGGCCTCGTCCGCGCGATCCTGAGCGACGCGGACGGCGGATTCGCGGCGCGTGCGATCACGCGTGATACGGGCTCGGACAAGGCGAAAGCACTCGCCAAGGCGGGGGCCGAAGTCGTGGCGGCGGATCTCGACGACAAGGCGAGTCTCGCGAAGGCGCTCGATGGGGCGCACGGCGCGTTCTTCGTGACCGCGTTCTGGGAGCACTTCTCGCCCGAAAAGGAGAAAGCCCAGGCCCGCAACATGGCCGAAGCCGCGAAGAGCGCGGGTGTCAAACACGCGATCTGGTCGACGCTCGAGGATACTCGCCAGTGGGTTCCGCTTTCGGACGACAGAATGCCGACGCTCATGGAGCACTACAAGGTGCCTCACTTCGACGCGAAGGGCGAGTCGAACAAAGTCTTCACGGAACTCGGCGTCCCGACGACGTTTCTTTTCACCTCGTACTACTGGGACAACCTGATCCATTTCGGCATGGGGCCGAAGAAGGGGCCGGACGGGAACCTCGCCTTCACGATACCGATGGCCGACAAGAAGCTTCCGGGGATCGCGGCCGAAGACATCGGACAATGCGCGTACGGTATTTTCAAGAAGGGGAACGATCTTCTAGGGAAGAGCGTGGGAATCGCGGGCGAGCATCTGACCGGAACGCAGATGGCCGACGCGCTTTCGAAGGCTCTGGGCGAAAAGGTGCACTACAACGCAGTAACGCCCGAAGCATACCGGGGCTTCGGTTTCCCGGGCGCCGACGATCTGGGCAACATGTTCCAGTTCAAGTGCGATTTCGAGAAGGAATTCTGCGGCGCGCGCAGCGTCGAACGGTCACGCGATCTGAATCCGATGCTGCAGACGTTCGCCACGTGGCTCGACCGCAACAAAGCCGCGATCCCGGTCGAGTAAGGGCGCTTCGCAGGCGGGCCGCATTCGTTCGCCACGGAACGAACGGCGTATCATGAGGACGGGCCATGC
>JABDJQ010000709.1 GCA_013002425.1 Gemmatimonadota bacterium | reverse complement strand
CCTCCTGCCTGATCCATCAGCTCGACTACGGCACGAACCGGATCACACCGCCCAGCCTCTATTCGCTCAAACAGAAAGTGCAGTGGGACGAACCTGACGAGATCCAGGTCCTGGAAACCGAGAACTTCCGTGTCTTCATGGGAAAACACGAAGAAGCGCTCGCGGCGCGGATCGCCGAGATCGCGGAGCAGTGGTACCCGCGCCTCGAAACACGCATGGGCATTTTCTACGACTCCCTCGCGACCGGGCTCGAAAAGATTCCGCTCGTCGGCTACACATCATCGACACGCTTTCAGGTCACGAACACGTCTCCCGGTATCGTGGGTGAGGGAACCCAGGGCTTCTTCGATCTCATTCGCGGACGCATCGTGTTTCCTTTCACGGGTTCGAACGAACTCCTGAGCCACGTCATTCAACATGAACTCGTTCACGCGTTCACATTTCGACTTCTGGAAACGAGCTGGGAAGAGTACGGCGAGGAGCGCGCGATTGCGAAGGAGCGCCGGCGTACCTGGACGGAACTGGCGTACGCGGCGAAACTGCTGACGCAGGTCGCGCCGCGAAAGGACTTCCCCCGCTTCGTGCGCGGCCGTCTCTTCGTCGACGAAGCGGATGTGGGACTTCCGCCCCCCGCTTACGGAGAGGGCCGGCTTCACCCTCAGATCTTTCTGGGTCTCGAAGAGAGCGCGGGGCGACACCGGGAATACCGGATCTCGCTCCGACTGCTCGCCGAAGAGGAGTGGCGGGCGCTCGGTCATCTTTCCGGCGCCGCGTTGCGGAATCTGGCCGCGCTGCTTCCCGCCCGCCCGTTCGAAACGACCCTTTCGCAGACGAAGCGCGCCTACCCGTGGATCGTCGAGGGCGAGCGGAGTACGCTCTTCGAGCGCTCGTACGACGGCGTCTCCCCCGGCCGCAACCTGCATCTCATCTCCGCGCTTCGATCCGTTCAGAAGGCCGCGATTCCGGCACCCGCAGACACTCTATGGGCCTCGTCGACGAGCCGCTTCGACCTGGTCACTTTGCGCAACGTGCCGGAGCATGAATTCGCCGCGGCCTACGACGCCCTCGCGCCCCTCTATGACGCGCTCGCGGCGCTCCCGTACGACGGGTCGATTCGCGACGACCACCGCGAGGTGAGCAGAAGCGACGACCGCTTCGGCCGTGCCGAAGAAACGCTCTATCGATGGGTTCCGCCCGATCTCCAGCCGCACCTCTTCCCGCTCTTCGTGATGGAAGGCGTCGCCGAGTACTATTCGTCCGAATGGAACGACCTGAACGACGTCGTGCTGCGCGATCTCGTGATTCATGACGAAGTGGTGCCGATGCAGTATCTCTCGGGGCGGCACGGCTATCTCGTCTACGTCCAGGGCAAATCCTTCTTTCAATACCTCGGAGCCACGTATGGCGACGAACGGGTCGGCCTCTTTCTCCGAAGCGCGTTCCGGGGGAGAAACACGAGCCGTATCTTCGAGGGGATCTTCGGAAAACCTCTCCGTGAACTCGGCGAAGACTGGGAGCGGTACATACGAAGGCGTTACCTGACCGAACTCCCGGGGCAGCTCGAGATCGAAGAGTACGGCACGGCCGTGTCGGACGGCGTCTTCGACGGGCCCCCGGCCGTCGCGAACGGACGTGTTCTCTATACCGGATATCACAGGGGGCGCGGCACGCTCTTCCTGAAGCGGGGGAAGACGCGCACGGTCCTCGAGCGGGACGGCATGCCCGGCGCGGAATCACTGCATCTCGGAAAGGCGACGACGGCGCTTGCGGGCGACACGGCCGCGTGGGTCGTGCTGAACCGCGGGCGTGACGAGATTCGCATCAAGGACGTGGGCGCTTCCGGCGCCGGCGAGCGTGTCGAGTCCGTCCGCCTCGACTCCGTACTCACGATCGAATCGCTCGCGCTCTCCCCCTCGGGCGACTCGATCGTTTTCGCCGGACTGCAGGAGCACGGTCGATCCGATCTGTTCGTCTACGATCGAAAAAGCGCGAGCCTCCGTCGCGTTACGCATGACCACGTGCACGAAAAAGACCTGAGCTGGACGAAAGGCGGAATTCTGTACGCGGCGGACCGCGCCGTCGAAGGGCGCTACGAACTCATGCGGTACGTGCCGGAATCGGCCAACGCCCCCTTTCCCGTTCTCGCTGTCGACGGTTCCGCGGAGAATCCGCGCGAAGACGATCGCGCCGTCTACTTCATCCATCGCACACCGGGGGGATCGCGCAACGTCTACGCGCAGTCGAAAACGGACGCGCGCCTGCGCGCCGTAACGCGGGACGCAATCGGCATCAAGGCGTTCGACCTCGACTCCGATTCGCTTTACGTGCTTACGAATCAGAAACTGAAGTTCAACATCTATCGAACGACGCTGGCGGACACGGCGTACAGTGTGGCCCCGACGCAGACGACCACGGCCGAACTTCCGCCCGATACGGCAGAGGTAGCCGCGCTCCTGCCCGCGGCCGGCCAGGTCTGGAAGCTCCCGACGAGCCGGAACTACGAAACGATGCCCTACAAGCACGAGTACGGACCCGACGTCTTCTTCATCACGGGGAGCGCGTTCTATCAGCAGTCCTTCCTCGGGCTCTCGGACCTGCTCGGCGGCCGCAAGATGGCGTTCTTTCTCGGATCGAACGCCGACGAGACGGCCGACTTCTTCAAGTTCCTCTCGGCCGGCGCGAGCATCTATTTCCTCGAGGGGCGCAACGACTACCAGGTCGGGCTGTTTCGCTTCGCGAACGACTTCCTGACCGACGATCAGGGCTTCTTCTTTCGTGAAGAGATCGGCGTCACCGGCGGGATCACGCATCCGATCGACCGCTATCGTTCGATCGGGGGCAATATCGAGCTCAAGTACGTGAACGAGGAGCCCGTGGTCGGCGGCGACTCGAAGCAGTTCGGGGAAACGACGTTCGAAGGTGTTCTCGGCTACGACACGACGGTTCCGGGTCCGTTCGGATACGGCTTCGGCTCGGGAGTGCTCGCGTCGCTGATCTTCTCGGTCGACGTCGAATGGATCCCGGAGCAGAGCGTGCGAAGCGGGACGGCGCTCGGTGATCTGCGCCTCTACTATCCTCTCTGGGGGCGCTGGGTCTGGGCGTCACGTTTCAGCGGCGGTTACTCGGCCGGCGATTTCCCGCGCGAGATCGTGATCGGCGGATCGCTGACGCTGCGGGGCTACGACTTTCTGTCGCTCGAAGGAAACCAGTACTATCTCGCGAATCATGAAGTGCGCTTTCCCTTCCCCGTTCGGCTGCTCCTCGGCGGATACGATCTGCTGAGCCCCCTGCAGGGCGCCCTGTTCGTGGACACGGGAGACGCATGGTTCCGCAGGCAGTCCCCCCTCTTCCAGGGTTCGAGCGGCTTCGGCCTGCGGGCCGGGTTCGGCGGCGCGGTCGTGCGTTGGGATCTCGCGAAACGGTTTCGCGAAGACCGGTGGCTCGAGGGGTGGGAATCCGACTTCTTCTTCGGATGGAACTTCTAGCGCCGCGCGACGTTCGTGAATGCGCGCCCGCTTGCACTCGCGTCTTTCCGCCTGTACCATTTCGCCGGCAAGAGAAACCGACTACGAGGCCGTGTTGCACGCGCTTCACGCCATCGCCGATTACCCGGGACACAAAGGACCGTATTCGCATGCATACCATTGAACGGGCCAGACTCTGGCCGGAGAAGTCGCTCGACGAAATCGCAGAGCGCGGCTCCGACACGAAAAGCGCCGACGCGAGCCCCCTGATACGCGGTCGCGCGCTCGTCTTCTACGACCCGGACCGCCCGGGCGAAAAGATGAACGCGATCGACACCGACCAGATCACCCCTTCCGCGTACTGCGTTTCGACGAGCCTCGAGAAGCTCGACGAAAAATGGAAGACGGGCGCTTTCAAGTATCTGATGCCCGACTTTCGCGAGCGCGTGCACGCAGGCGAGAACTTCATCGTGGCCGGAGAGCGGTTCGCGATCGGGTCGTCCCGGGAGATGTCGCCGGCCGGCCTGAAAGCGATCGCCGAAGAAGTCGATCTCGAAATGGTCATCGTATGCGGCGAGAACATGGGTGACATCTTCCGGAAGAACGCGCTGAACCTCGGGCTCCACGTAGCCCAGTCGCCGGAGGCCGTCGCCGACGCCGAAGACGGCGACGAGTTCTCGTTCGATCCCGACACGCGCGCCCTGACGAACGTGACGAAGGGGAAAGAGTACACGCCCATTCCGCTCACACCCAAAGAGGAAGAGATTCGGGACACCGGCGGGATCTTCGCCGTCGGCCGGAGAGAGTTCCGCGACTCGGTCATGCGCGAACCCGAGATCGTATGGCCCGACGCCGAAACGGCGCGCGGTATGACGACGACGGAACAGATCGTGTGGGCGCATCGCGTCGACAAAAACGCGAAGGTGAAGCCTGGCGCGACGCTTCGCGTGTATGCCGATCTTCTTCCCGCTTCCGACGGCACGGCGCCGTTTTCGATTCACACGTTCAATCAGATTTCGGGCGGGCACACGATTTTCCCGCGCCAGATCGCGGTCGCGAGCGACCACTTCGTAT
>JABDJQ010000705.1 GCA_013002425.1 Gemmatimonadota bacterium | reverse complement strand
GCGTGAGGGTCAGCGAAGCCGCGACGAAATCGGACTCGACGCGCGGGAAGAACTGAAAGCGGATCCATCCGCCCGAAACGAGTCCGATCGTCAGCACGAGAGTCGCCACGGCGATCCCGATCGTGGTGTAGCGCCACTTGATGGCGCGGTACAGAAACGGACTGTAGCGGTGCTCGATGAAGTTCGTGAGCCCGTTCGAGAACGTGCCCTGGAAGCGCCGCCAGACGTCCGAAATTCTCGAGAGTACGGGCAGGCGCCGTTCGGACTTGTGCGCGAGATGCGCGGGCAGAATGAGCAGCGACTCGATCATCGAAAACAGCAGCGTGGCGATGACGATCATCGGAATGACGCGCATGACCTTGCCGGTCGTTCCGACCACGTTCAGAAGCGGATAGAACGCGGCCACGGTCGTCAGAATCCCGAAGACGACGGGTAGCGCGACCTCGCCGGCCGCGCGCGCGGAAGTGGCCACGCTCGCGCCGTCGCGTTCCTGATGCTTGAAGATGTTCTCGCCGATGATGATCGCGTCGTCGACCACGATTCCGAGCACCACGATGAACGCGAACAGTGAAATCAGGTTGATCGAGACGTCGAGCGTCGGCATGAGCCAGATCGCCCCGAGGAACGAAATCGGGATGCCGAGGCTTACCCAGAACGCGAGCCGGAAACGAAGGAAGAGGGCGAGCACGCCGAGCACGAGCAGATACCCGTTCCGCGCGCTCCGCGTCATGAGGTCGAGGCGGCCGCGCAGAATGCGCGACTGGTCGTTCCAGTGGGTGATCGTGACGCCGGCCGGCATGTCCGCCTGCGCCTCGTCGACGTACGCTTTCGCTTTTTCCGCGACATCGAGCGCCGCCTGGTTTCCCACGCGAAACACACGAACGCCCACGGCGGGTTTCCCCGAAAAACGCGCGGACTCGTCCGTCTCGGCGAAGCCGTCGACCACGTTTGCGACGTCGCCGAGCATCAGACGCGTGCCGTCGGGGCGCGTACGCAGCACGATCGAAGCGAATTCGTCGCCCTCGTAAGCCTGCCCCGTCGCCCGGAGCAGGATCTCCCCTTCCCGCGCCCGGATCGAGCCGCCCGGGAGGTCGAGCGACGATCGCCGGATCGCGCCGGCGACTTCTTCGAACGTGAGGCCGTATCGGCGAAGATCCGTTTCGGAGATTTCGATCGCGATTTCGTACGGACGCGCGCTCACGAGATCGACCTGCGTGATGCCCGGAATCGCGTTGATATCGTCGCGCACGCGCTGGCCGATCGCCTTCAGCGCCTCTTCTTCGACATCGCCCCAGATCACGACGTCGATCACGGCCCGCCGGTTTCTGAGCTCCGTGATGACCGGTTTTTCCGTCTCGATCGGGAACGTTTCGATGGCGTCGACGCGCGCCTTGATGTCGTCGAGGAGTTCGCCCGAGTCGTAGCCGATCTCGAGCTCGACCGAAACGGACCCGACCCCCTCCGACGCGTTCGAGGTGATGTGCTTGATCCCTTCGAGATCCTGCACGGCCTCTTCGATGCGAAGGCAGACGCCTTCTTCGACTTCCTCAGGCGCCGCGCCCCGGTAGACCACCGTAATCGCGATGATATCGAGGGAGAACTCGGGGAAGATCTCCTGCTTGATCGTGGGAAGCGTGAAGAGCCCCGCGATGACGATGAGGCCCATGAGCAAATTGGCGGCAACGGAATTCCCCGCGAACCAGGCGATCAGTCCCTTCACACATCACCACCAGCCCGGTCCGCCGTCCGCACCTTCATCCCATCCGTTGCCGCCGTAAGACGTGACAATATGACAAGGTCACCCGCCGCGAGTCCCGACCTCACGACCACCCGATCCCTTTCGCGACGGGCAACCTGTACTTCTCGAAAACGTAACGTTTCTTCTTCGATCACATAAACGCGGTCGTCGCCGCGCATCGCCGCGCGCGGAAGCACCGCTGCACCCGCGAGATCGCGGCCCTCGATCTCCGCGTCGACGAAGAGCCCGAACGGGAGCTCGTTCTCCTGCCTCCCGACGCGCGCGACGACCGTCACCATGCGGGTGACCGGATCGACCTCCGCCTCTTTTCTGACGATCGTGCCCTTCCATTCGCGCTCGGCGCCGCCGTAGCGCGCGCGCAGCACGACCGCGGGATCGTCCTCCAGCGACAGAAACGCGAGATC
>JABDJQ010000682.1 GCA_013002425.1 Gemmatimonadota bacterium | reverse complement strand
GATTCGGACCGCGCACGAACTCTACGTGATTCCGAGCAGCATCGAGGCCGTAAAGGACCCCGCGATTCAGAGCGACGTCCGGATCAAGGCCGCCTGGGAACAGCTGCGGCACGGGAAGCGGATGCCCGTCGTCCCCGAAATGCGCGCCGTCTGGGACGCGATGCGCCCGGCGTATCAAAACGTCATCAACGGCGAAATGACGCCCGAAGAGGCCGCGAAGGCGATGCAGGCGGACGCGATCAAGAAGATCAAAGAGATGAAGGGGTAAACGTTGGCGAAGGCGCGCCAGATCCGAACGGCCTATCTCTTTCTCGCGCCGGCCGTGCTCGTCATGCTGGCCGTCGTTCTCTATCCGTTCGTCTACAACGTCGCGATTTCGTTCTCGAACATGTCTCTCTATCATCTGCGCGACCCGCAGTTCATCGGCCTCGAGCACTACAAGACGATCTTTCTCGAAACCGAGATCTGGGGCATCTTCGGGAAGACGATCGTCTGGACCGCGGTCAACGTAATCTCGCATCTGACGCTCGGCATCGGACTCGCGCTGCTTCTGAATCAGGAAGTACGCGGCCGCGCCTGGTTCCGGGCGCTGCTCATTCTGCCGTGGGCGATGCCGCAGTACATTACGGCGCTCACATGGAAAGGCATGTTCAACTACGAGTACGGCGCCGTGAACCTGCTCCTGAAAGCCGTGCACCTGCCCGCCGTGCCGTGGCTATCGAACGAGACGTGGGCGTTCATCGCGCCGATTATCGCGAACGTCTGGCTCGGGTTTCCGTTCATGATGGTCGTGGCGCTCGGCGCGCTGCAGTCGATTCCGAAGGAGATGTACGAAGCCGCTCAGCTCGACGGCGCGAACTGGTGGTATCAGTTCCGGCGGATCACGCTCCCGATGCTGAAGCCCGTGCTCGCGCCCGCCGCCGTGCTCGGCACGATCTGGACGTTCAATAATCTGAACGTGATCTGGCTCGTGACGAACCAGGGCGAGCCGGCCGACAAGACGCACATCCTCGTGACCTACGTCTACAAAGCCGCGTTCCACTACTATCGTTACGGGTACGCCGCCGCGTTCTCGATCGTGATCTTCCTGATTCTGCTGAGCTTCGTCGTGTATTACATGCGCATTCAGAAAGAGGACGCGTGATGGGAACGCACCGGGAGGCCCTCTAAATGGCCATGGGCAAAAAGATGACGTCGGCGATCGTGCACCTCGCGCTCATTCTCGCGACGCTCGTCACGATCTACCCCGTGCTGCAGGTGATCAGCATCTCGCTGCGCCCCGGCGACAGCCTCTATTCGACATCGCTCGCCCTGATCCCCGAAGGCGCCACGCTGAACGCGTACAAGGCGATTCTGTTCGAGAAGCCGTTTCTGATCTGGATGCGGAACTCGCTGCTCGTTTCGATCACGGTCACGATTCTCGGCGTCGCGCTCGCGTCGACCGCGGGATACGCGTTCTGCCGCTACCGTTTTCCCGGGCGCGGCATCGGCCTCATGTCGTTTCTGATTTCGCAGATGTTTCCCGCGACCATGCTGCTGCTGCCGCTCTTTCTGCTGCTGAAGAAGGTGGGGCTGCTCGACGCGCTTCCGGGGCTCGTGATCGCGTACGTCGCGACGGCGCTTCCGTTCTGCGTATGGACGATGAAGGGATATTACGATTCGATTCCGGTCGATCTCGAAGAAGCGGCCATGGTCGACGGGCTCACGCAGATCGGGGCGTTCCGCAAAGTGACGCTGCCGCTCAGCGCCCCCGCGCTCATGATCACGGCGCTCTTCTCGTTCATCACCGCGTGGAGCGAGTTCATGGTCGCGCGCGTCATCATTCAGTCGCTCGACCTCTACACGCTGCCGCTCGGCCTCGAATCGCTGGCGGGCACGTTCCAGACCGAATGGGCGAACTACTCCGCCGGCGCCGTGCTCGTCTGTATACCGGTCGTCGCGCTCTTCCTCGCGCTCAATCGATATCTGGTATCGGGGCTCACGCTCGGCGGCGTGAAGGGGTAGGCCGCCGCTCAGCGCACGAGCGTAATCTTCCGCGTCTTCTCGACTCCGCCCGCTTCGAACTTCACGAAATACGTTCCCGACGCAACAGGGTCACCGGCGTCGTTCCGACCGTCCCATGTCGCGGAGCCTTCGCCCGCGCCGACGACACCCTCGACCAGTGTGCGGACGAGACGTCCCTGGATATCGAGCACTTCGAGTTTCGCGCGCACGCCGCGGCCGCGATCGCCGGGCACGGTGAAGTCGATCACGGTCAGCGGATTGAACGGATTCGGGCGGTTCGGCTCGAGCGCGTGTGTGAACGCGGGCGGGGGCGGAACGGGATCGTCCACATCGGTCGCGAGGTCGAGCGGCGACACCTTGATCAGACGGTCGTCCGCGATCACGTACAGATTGCCGAGATT
>JABDJQ010000648.1 GCA_013002425.1 Gemmatimonadota bacterium | reverse complement strand
GTTTCCGCCCGAACTGGCGGCGAAGCTCGTCGTGCGCCTGGCGTCAGGTGAAGCCGATGCGCTCACCGGCCGCTACATTCACGTAAGAGACGATTTCGACGCGATGCTCGAAGATACGAATCGCATCGAGCGGGACGACCTGCTCGCACTCCGTTTCACGGAGTGGAAGAAGGCGACCGACACGGAGTGAGTCGTTCTTCGGGGCGTGATTCGGATATTCAGATCCGAGCGTGTCCTGATAGTAATGCATTTGATCCGTTTTCACCTTCCTGTCCCCTTCCGCCTCACAGAGACCCATAGAAGCTTTCCTGCCCCCCCCGAGAGATCCCTGCGAACGCTCAGGCTTCGCTTCGAATGCGTCGATAATCGATACATAAAGTCAGCATCGACCATGGAGCGTTTTCATGCAGCCGAAGGGCGCAACAACGATGACCGGCACGAAGCGTATCGCGGGGCGGTCCGAAATCGACGAGCACATCGCGGACTGGGTGCGCCGCTTCGTTCGCGCGCTCAAGACGTGCCGCCTCTACGACAGCGAGAATCCGGCCGTGATTCATGCTCGCGAGCACGTCTCGGAATCGCTCCTCGCACTTCTCCCGCAATGCGGGGGGGAGATCACTCTCACGTTTCGCTCCGAATCGATCTTTCACGTACGAACGAGTGTCTACGAAATCGCGGACGGCGAGGAGAATCCGGTTCTCGCCTTCTTTCGCGACGGCGTCCGGTCGATCAAGTTTCTTGCCGGCGTAACCGCGCTCGAGATCGACTCGCTGTTCGATCAGATTCTGATCGCGGCGGAGAGGGGCGGAAGTGACGCGGACCTTGCCATCCTGATCTGGGATCATGACCTTCCGCATATCAGAGTCGAATGCGTGCCGGTTGCCACCGAAGGCGGTATCGAAGAACGGAACGCGCGCGGAGGCGGGCCGGGCCTTTCGGAGCCCCTCACTTTCTGGCCGCGGCGGCACGGGGAAGGCGAGCCGGGAGGAGGCGTTCCCGGCGACGGGAACCCGGGTGGCGGAACGGCCCCGCCGGTCCACGGAAACGCCTCGCCCGGGGGCGATCCGAGCTTCGGCTCTCTGGACGCAGCGGCAGCCGAGACAACCGCGATCGAGTTGAGTGCCGGACGCTCCGACGACTGGATGTCGCTCGAGAAGTCGGGCGATGTCGAAGTGGAACTCGGAAGACTCGAGGCCGTTGCGGAGCGGGAGCGCGCGCGATTCCTCGATGATCGTGACGAAGAGCAGAAGCAGTCGCTCTCGCGCTCCGCACTCGAAACGGCGGCTCTCTGCGTGGAAATCGCGGAACATACGGGCGAAACAGCGGACGGCTTCGCGCCGTTCGTTCCGCGGATCCTGATCGAAAGCGTTCGCTGCGCGGACTGGACGTGCGCGTGCGAATGCCTGCGGCTTCTTCGAACCCTGGACCCCGAACGTACCGCGGAGCAGTCTCTTTTCGCCGAACTCTCCGCGGATCGCGGATACGTAACGACACAGTGTGTGGAACTGCTCGACGCCCAGCCGGCCACCCACGTGGAGAAGTTCTTCACGTTCGCACACGAGGTCGGAGAGGGAGCGGTGGAATGGCTCATGCGGATCCTGGCGCAGAGCGAGCAGAAGGAAGTGCGCCGTCCGCTCACGCGTGTAATCGCGGATATCTGCCGTTCGAACCCCGGCCTGCTCAGGCAGTGGCTCGTCAATCCCGAGTGGTTCGTCGTCCGGAACGTGATTCACATCTGCGGATGGATCGGCGCCGAAGACGTGACCGATCTGCTTCAACTCGCCATGGAACATCCCGAACCCCGCGTACGCCAGGAAGTCATCGCCGCCCTCGGCCATCTCGACCCGGGTGCGGCGCGGCCCCTCCTTCTTCGGATGCTGAGCCGCGAAGAGGGGCACATGCTCGGGGCTGTGCTTCATCAGTTGCTGCCGAATCGCGACCCGGCGGTTTCGCGCATCCTGCTCCGCAAAGTGACGGCGCCGAGCTTCGCGGAGCGGCCGCGGGAAGAACGCGAAGAGGTCTTCTCGGCGCTCGCGCAGACCGGCAGCAAGGGGATCCTGCCGCTCCTGCGTAACGATCTCATGAAAGGCGGATGGGATGCGTGGCGCCCGAACGCCCGTCGGAAGGCAATCGCGGACTGCCTCGCCGGCATCGGTACGGAACCCGCTCTCGAGATTCTGCGGGCGGGCGCGCGCACATGGCGTCCCGGCATTCGTTTCGTCTGCAGAAACGCCATCGCGAAAGGACCGCATCATGAGTAACAAGATCGGCCCCGAACTGATCCTGCATCTGAACGGGCTCTTTCGCGCGGCGCGGCTCTACGATGTCGCGAACCGCGTCGTGCAGACGAACCTGAGGATACTGATCGAGACGCTCGCGCACGTCGACGGTGGCGAGGTTACCCTGCTCGTTCTCGGCGAGAACATGTATCTGAACGACGACCGCATCAAGCTGGAACGAAAGCACATGCCGCATCTGCGCAAACTCTCGTCGGAGCTTGCGACCCATGAACTCGGCGGACTTCGAATCATGTCGGACGCCCCGGCGGAAGAATGGGAAACGTTCCTCGTACAATTCGTAAAGACGCCTGAAGCCGAAGGGGCCGATGAAGAATCGAGCGAGGCGGAAGCCGTTTCGTTCGCGCATCTGCTGCGCATCGCGGGTGTCGAACGAATCGTTCCGATTCCCGCGCGGGACGTCGGGGCCGCGATCGCTCTCCATACGGACGAAGGAATTTCCGCGCAGGATGAAGACTCCGCCGGCGCAGGCTCCCGGGACGGAAGTGAAGGACGCGGGGGGGCGCGCGCCGGTGACGTGTTCGAACACGCGGTCGCGGGGGCGCAGACCCTTTTCGAGTCGACGGCGCAGGGGGGAACCCGCCTCCTTCGCCAGGCGCGCCGCATCGTGCAGCCGCTCGTCGAAACGATCATGGGGAGCGAACAGTCGATCTACAGAATGGGCGCACTCAAAGAACACGACGAATACACCTACGCGCACTGCGTGAACGTGGCGATTCTTTCGATCGGGATCGGAGATCGCCTCGGCATCTCCCGCAAGGGAATCGCCAATCTGGGAATGGCGGCGCTGCTTCACGACATCGGAAAACTTTCCGTGCCGCGCGAAGTTCTTCAGAAGAGTGACCGGCTTACTCCGGACGAATGGAAAGCGATCCAGCGTCACCCGCTGGAGGGGGCGCGGCTGCTCAGTCGACAGGCAGGACTTACGTACGGGTCGGTCGAATCGATTCGAGCGGCGCTGCTGCATCATCGCACCCACGACGGCGCCGGCTATCCCTCGGCGCCCCGCCCGGTGCGCCAGCCGACGGCTGCACGCATCATATGCGTCGCGGACTGCTTCGACGCGATGACCGGGCATCGCGCGTATCGAGAGAAGCCGCTCACGGGCTACGAAGCGTTGCATCAGATGATCGGGGCGGAGGCGTCGCGCTTCGACCCGGCGGTGCTCTGGGCGCTCGTCCAGACGGTCGGGCTCTATCCTCCCGGCACGCTTCTCGAAACGGAAAGCGGGTACGTTCTTCTCAGCAGGGAGCCGAATCCGAACGACATACGGCGGCCGACGTGCGTCGTGCTGCGCGAACCCGGCGGGCGCGAACCCGGCGGCCGCGAAGCCGGCGGCAACATCGCGGACACGACCTGGAATCCGATGCCTGCGGGCGAACGCGTGCGCGCGGTTCTGACCGCCGGGGATATCGAGGCCGACGTGGAAGCCCTTCTGTCCGTCTGACGAATTCCGTTCCGTCCGTGGCGCCGCGCCCCTGCGTCCCCGATCAATCAACCTGGATTCGATACTCCGGCACGTACATCTCTGCTTCGATGAACGCCTTCAGATCGGCCGGTCTCGGCACCGTCGCGAGCCCGCTTTCGAACGCCACCTCGGCCACCGCCACCGCGATGGCGAGCGAAATCTCGTTGATATCCGTCAGCGGGGGAAAAATGCGCCCCTTGGCCAGGTCCTCTTCCGAGACGATGTCGGCCAGCGTGCGTGCCGCGGCCGCGAACATCGCGTCGGTCACGTGCCGGGCGCGTATCGAGATCACGCCGAGACCGAGCCCGGGAAATATATATACGTTGTTTCCCTGGCCCGGTACGAGAGTCGTGCCGTTTACTTCGACCGGATCGAACGGGCTGCCGCTCGCGTAAACGGCGCGGCCGTCCGACCAGCGGTATGCCTGCTCCGCGGTGCATTCCGCTGCTGACGTGGGGTTCGAGAGCGCGAGGACGATCGGACGTTCGTTGATTGCGGCCATCTCCGCAATCATCTCCTGTGTGAAAGCGCCGCCCTGGCCCGAGACGCCGATCAGAATCGTCGGTTTCATGGCCCTTATCGCCGACATGAGATCGGGAAGGGGCGGCATGTCGTGCGCAAATCGCAGTTTGTGCCCGTCGAGTCCCTCGCGGCTCTTCTCGACGAGGCCGTGCGAGTCGACGAACCAGCAGTTCCGGCGCGCGGCTTCCTGCGCGACTCCCGTCTTCATGACATCCGAAACGACGAGATCCCCGATTCCGATCGCGGCGCCGCCGGCTCCGAGAAACAGAATGCGCTGATCTTCGATTCGGCCGCCGGTGATCCGCAGGGCGGAGAAGATGCCGGCAAGAGTCACGGAGGCGGTGCCCTGAATGTCGTCGTTGAAGGTACAGATGCGGTCGCGAAAGTGGTTGAGAAGTCGAAACGAATTCTGTTTCGCGAAGTCCTCGAACTGGATCAGGATCCCGGGCCATTTGTCGTTGGCGGCGGCAACGAATTCCTCGATGAGTTCGTCGTACGCCGCGCCGCGAATCCGCGGCTCGCGAATGCCGAGATACAGCGTGTCGTGCATCAGTTCGTCGTTGCCGGTTCCCGTGTCGAAGGTCACGGGCAGTGTCTTCGAGGGAGCGATGCCGGCGCACGCCGTGTAGAGACAGAGCTTGCCGATCGGAATTCCCATGCCGTTCGTTCCGAGATCGCCGAGGCCGAGTATGCGTTCGCCGTCCGTTACGACCGCAACACGCACGTCGCTCTCGGGCCAGTTGTCGAGAATTTCCCGCACGCGCCCCTTGTGGCGGATCGAAACGTACATACCCCGCGTCCTGCGGAATATGTGTCCGTACTGCTGGCAGGCCTGGCCGACGGTGGGGGTATAGACGATCGGCATGAGCCGCTCGATGTGTTCACGCAGAAGCCGGAAGAACAGCGTTTCGTTCGTTCCCGAAAGCGCGGTCATATAGATGTAGCGTTCGAGATCTTCCTGTTTCGCCTCGAAGTGTTCGAGCGCGCGCGCGAGTTGCTGCTCCATCGTTTCGTACGCCCCCGGCAGCAGCCCGTGGAGCCCCAGAATGTCGCGCTCGCGTTCGGTGAATGCGGTCCCCTTGTTGAGGCGCGGGTCGTGCAGCAGTTCGAGGCCGTGTTTTTGTCGTGTCGGTGCCTGTTCGGTTTTTCCGGTCATTTCGTTGCCCCTGTCTGGAAAGTGGGACTTGACGATACACCCGCGCCGGGGCGTTCGTCAGCAGTCTCGAGCGTCGAAAAAGCGGGCGGAGGAGGCCGTCCGTTTTGTCGCACAAGATATGTTATAATGAGGGTCCTGAGTGAGAGCTCCCTCTCGAGCCGTACAGCCGGCAAATCGCAACAAGATCCGCCACTGGCGAAGGAAAGCTCATGTCTCGTTCCCACGCTCTGCGCACTCTGATTCCGGCGTTTCTCGCGCTTTGCCTGTTCACGGTCGATGCCGCGGCATCGACCGCCATCCGCGGCGAATGTCTTGCCACACGCGGTATCGCCGCGGGACCGGCGGGCCGGGAGCTCGTGTCCGTCAACCCGGCAACAGGGGTCGCAACCGTGATCGGCAGCCACTTCGTGAATGACGTGCCCGGACTCGCGATCAATGCGACGGGCAGCATATACGGAGGGGGCGGCGCAACACAGGGCGGCGACAGTCTCTACAGCATCGACCGTTCGACGGGACTTGCCACGCCGATCGGCGACATGGGCTTTCATTATCTGCGCGCTCTGGCGTTCAATGATCTGGACGCGCTTTACGCGATCGGGGGCCTCGGCGCCGACACGCTCTTCTTCGTCGACACGGCGACCGCGGTTGCAACGCCGATCATTCCCGTAACCGGAGCGGAGCTGGACGGCATGGCGTTCGATCCGAGTGACGGAACTCTCTACGGTGTCGGATCGTGGAGCAACCTCGACGACACCCTCTATCAGATCAGCTTCGGAAGCGGAGTTGCGAGCGCGGTGGGTTCGTTCGGGCTCGGCGCGGAAGTCGGCGACATTTACTTCGACGGCGCGGGCAATCTGTTCGGGACGGTCGGCGGGGGAGCGGCGAACGATTTCGTCAGCGTGAACAAGACCACGGGCGCGGCCACCGTAATCGGCGCCACGGGATCGAGCGCGTTGACCGGTCTCTCGTACTTTCCGGAAATCGCGCCCGGCGTGGACGGCATCGCTTACGCGACGACCGGCGTAAACGACGGGGGCCGCCTGCTGCGCATCAACACGCAGAACGGCAGCGCGACCCTGATCGGGATGCTGCCCGGCGTCGATCTCATGTCGGCCGTGGCCATAAGATCCGACGGTTCCATGTTCGGCAGCGAGGGCTTTTCCGGCAACTTCTATCATGTGAGCAGCGACGGAGGCGGCGCCGAACACATCGGAACGCCCGGCATCGAATACAGGGGCCTCGCATTCGACGAGAACGACAACCTGTTCGGCGTGGATGTTCTGAACCACCTGTTTCGCGTCGATGTTTCGAACGGGTCCGGCCAGTTGATCGATACCGTCTCGGTGCTCGGCCTTTCGGGACTGGCGTTCGACCCCATCACCGGCGCTCTCTTCGCCTGCAGCATCAATCCCGGAATCCTCTATACGATCGATACGACGGATGCGGACACCGACCAGATCGGGCCCATCGGCCACATTCGCATGACGGACCTCTTCTTCGACAGCGCCGGCGATCTGTTCGCTACGAACGGCGGCGGCCAGTCGGTGAACGAGCTGCTTTCGATCGATCGTACGACCGGCGCGGGAACCGTGATCGGGCCTACGGGCTTCATCGCCGTTTCCGGCCTTACGCACATGCTTTCGGCAACGCCGACCGGTACGCCCGGCAACGCTCCGGCGCCCGCTGCGAACGCGCTGCTCTCGAATGCGCCGAACCCGTTCAACCCGACCACGCAGATCCGATTCGTGATGAAAGAAGCGGGCCAGGTGCGGATCGATCTGTTCAATCCGCAGGGTCGCCATGTCGGCACCGTGCTGAACGAAGTGCGGGACCCCGGCGCACACGCTCTTCCGTTCGACGCGGGGGACCTCGCGAGCGGCACGTATTTCTACCGCATGCAGGCGGGCGGCCTCACCGCCGTGCAGAAGATGACCCTCATACGCTAAGAGCACGGCTGCCCTCCCCGCCGCGCCCCAGAATCGCTCTACTTCGTGGCAGCCACTTCACCGGTCCGGCAGTAGCAGGATACGTTCGCCGGAACATCGGCGCGTGTCCACGCTGCGGCAAGCTGCGCTTTACAGGAGGCCGCCTGCTCTGTCTGTTCCTGACGCTCGAGCGACTCCGCAAGCCCGGCGAGCGACCAGCCGTTTCGCGGATGCCGCTTCAGATCTTCGCGATAGACCGTCTCCGCTTCCCGCACGTGTCCCTGCTCGAGCAGCAGCGCGCCGAGCGCATGACGCGCCGGTTGCATCCATCCCCACGGTTCGTCGTAGTTCAGTGCGTCATCAAGCAGCACGGCATCCCGCAGATTCTCCCATGCGGCCTCGTAATTCCCCTTGCGATATTCCACTTCACCCGTCGCCATCGCCACCGCGATCTGGAGAATGTCCGCGCACGTATTGTTGAAGAGGATGCGTGACTCGGGGACCAGGGCCTTCGCCTCGATCAGCGTCGCGAGTTCGGCTTCGGCTTCGGACACGCGGTTCAGAGAGGCGAGCGCAAGAGTGCGGGCGTAATGATGTATCGCACGCGAGTACGGCTGCTCCGCGGGCGGTTCGGGCTCAGCCAGAATCTGTTTCCAGTCGCCATAACGAACAAGCACGTGATAGCGGGTCGGAATAAACGCTTCCACAAAGTCGGGGATGTCTGCCAGAAGCTCGGCGGGAACTTCCGCCGCCAGTTCGTTCGCCGCCTTCATGGCGAGAGCGCGCTGCCCGTCGAACATGGCCCCGTAGACGAGAAAGTGAAGGTTGTGCAGGCGGTAGAGCGTGAAGAAGTTCAGGCGCCCTTCGCGCTCTACGAATTTGTAGTCGGCCACGATGGCTTTCCGGTTCGCCTCGATCACCTTGTCGTAGTCGCCGAGAAGTACATCGATGTGCGAAGGCATGTGAACGAGATGCCCCGCATCGGGGACGCGAGTGCGGAGGCTGTCTGCAGCTGCTCGCGCAAGCGACGGATCGGGCGATGGCTCCATCGTGTGAATGTATAAATGGCAGAGCGCTACGTGGGCAGGCCAGCGCTCGAGCGCGGGTTCGAGCACGGAGCGGATCTCGGGCGTTTCCGGAGCGGGCTTGCCGTCCGGCGACCAGAGCATCCACGGTCGCAGCATCATCAGCGATTCGGCGAACAGTGCGGCGACATCGGGATCGTCGGGGAACGCTTCGTAAACCTTGCGCATGGCGGCCGCGTACGCGATCTCGAGCGGACCGCGATCTTCGGGCACGGGCCATGCGTACCGCGTGTCGAGTGCCGTAATGAGCGCCCGCTCCACGGCGGATGCGCTCTCGATCCCCGACTTCGCTTTCGAGATTGCCTCGTGCGCGCCCCTGGACGCTTCTTCTTCCATCATCGGGTTGTTGTAGTTCGGCCCGAGCGCGTAAGCAATTCCCCAGTGCGCCATCGCCATATCGGGATCGATCGCAAGCGCGCGTTCGAAACAGCGCACGGCCTCTTCATGATTGAATCCGTAGCACTGGACCAACCCGCGCACGAACCATTCTTCCGCCTCCGGGGAAGCCGCCGTCACCGGCCGGTGGAAGTCACCGAGATCGAAGTAGTCAGAAGCAGCGATATCGGTAACCGTGAATGCGACGAGAGCTGCGAACGCAATAGTCAGCGCACAGGTCGAAATCAGATTACGTGGGGGAGCCATGGGAACCTCCTTGACGAGACGTGAGCCGATAGTGTCAGAAAGATTAGCACATATAGAAGTAGCAGAATAAGCGGTCTGTCACCTGCGCGGAGGCCTCGAAGAAGCCGGGTCATCATACTTTTATCCAGACTTCAAATGTTCTGCTATATTGTATAGAAGAGCCCTCTGTCCTCGAGGGGTCTTCCTGCTCGCTATATTCTTCCATCCCGTCTGGAGGTCACCATGTCTCCCCGCTCGTTCCCGGCGCGCCCCGGTCCCATCGTATCGCTGTTCCTTTCTTCTCTTCTTCTCATGTTACCGGCCTGCGGGGGAGGGAGCGACAATCCCGCCGATCCGGGCAATGGCAACGGTGACGGCGGTTCCACATCTTCGAACGCGTCGCTTCGCGGCTACGTATACAGAACGAATCCGGTGCACGTCGTCGACGATCCGGTACGCGCGCCGGAAGGTTCGTCGCCGGTTTCGGGCGCGGATGTGAGCGCGTACGACATCGACGGCCTTAGGATCGGACAGGAGACGACGACGACCGACGGCGAGTTCTGGTTCGAAAACCTTCCGCCGGGTTACGCGCGCGTGGAAGTGACGATACCCGGAAGCGCCTCCGCGGACACGGCGTTCGCGATCACGGGAGTGGCGGGCGTCGAAATCCTTGCGGGGCGCACATATGAAATCGACCGCGCCGCGGCGATCGGGGCTGCGATCGCCGGTGTCTCCGAAGACGCGCTCGTCCTCGGAACGCTGCAGCCGTTGCCGGCGGGAACGGTTGTCGAAGCGCTTCGCGACTCCGACGTCGTCGAAACACTTCGCACGTTGACTGCGGACGAGTGGTTCTTCCTTGTCGATCTCGACCCGAGCGCCGCGTTCGATCATCGCGCGGACTTCGTGTATGTAGACGCGGCGACGGGGGCCGTCGTGACGCAGGCTGCCGATACCAGGCCCCATGTGAACGGCCGCCTGCTCTGGGGGAGCGATCGGCGGTATTTCGCGTATAAGAATGTCGACTGGAATACCGTGGGCGTCGCGGAGCAGTCCCCGGGCGAGTCGGCGACCGCGAGCGCGGAAGTCGTCCGGCTTCCGCCGGAGACGCAGGGAAAGAGCGGCCCGTTCTCGTTTGCGCCGCGGGCGAAGGAGGCGGGGGACCCGGAGGATGTCTTCACGTTCAATCTGACGCTCAGTTCGGAAACCTCGATCGTCATAAACGGCAACCGCATGGAGAACGCGTTCGAACAGCAGGGCGTGCCCTCGCTCAACCGCTTCGATCTCTACACGCCCGACCTCTCGCCGAACGAGCTTCGGCCGGCGGTTACCGGTGTCATCAGCGGGTTGAACGAAGCGATGCAGGAGCGAATCGACGAAGGCGGCGATCCGACTCTCGTGTTCTACGTTTCGGGGCACTCGGGGTTCGTCGACGGCGCGCCGACCGGAAACCTGCTGGTCGATCTCGCGGACGACCGCGACGCCGCGAGAGACATGTGGTTCTTCTCTCTGCACAACACCGTGGCAACGCGCGTGCGCGTGATTCTGGAAACGTGCTACGCGGAACTTCATGCGAAGGAACTGAAGGAGCATTTCGAAAACATACCGTTCGAAAACCGCCCCGATCTCAAGGTGTATGCGGCAAGCGAAGACGATGAGACAGCGAACGGACGACCGTACTGGC
>JABDJQ010000641.1 GCA_013002425.1 Gemmatimonadota bacterium | reverse complement strand
GCGGCCGACGCGAACCAGTACGGACAGACGTACCCCGATCAGTCGCTCTATCCCGTGAACTCCGTGCCGCAGCTCGTGAAACGGATCAATAACGCGCTCCAGCGCTCCGATCAGATCGAGCATGCCGAGGGCGGCGCCGATCGCCACTGGTACGCGCCGATCGTGGCCGACGCCGAAGCCGGATTCGGCGGACCGCTGAACGCGCACGAGCTCATGAAAGCCATGATCGAGGCGGGCGCGGCAGGCGTTCACTTCGAAGACCAGCTCTCGAGCGAGAAAAAGTGCGGCCATCTCGGCGGCAAGGTGCTCATTCCGACGCAGGCATTCGTGCGCACGCTGATCGCCGCGCGGCTTGCGGCGGACGTCATGAACGTCTCGACGATTCTCGTCGCCCGCACCGACGCCAACAGCGCGAGGCTGCTGACGAGCGACATCGATCCTTACGATCATGCGTCGCTCACGGGAGAGCGAACGCCCGAAGGATTCTTCCGTATCAAGGGCGGGCTCGAAACCGCCATCGCGCGCGGCCTCGCCTATGCGCCGTACGCGGATCTCATCTGGTGCGAAACGGGCAAGCCCGATCTCGAAGAGGCGAAGCAATTCGCGGACGCCATACACGAGAAGTTCCCGGGCAAGATGCTCGCTTACAACTGCAGTCCTTCGTTCAACTGGAAGAAAAACCTCGACGACGCGACCATCGCGAAGTTCCAGCGCGAACTCGGGGCGATGGGATACAAGTTCCAGTTCGTGACGCTCGCCGGATTCCATCAGCTGAATCACGGCATGTTCGAACTCGCGAAGGGTTACAAAGAGACCGGCATGACCGCGTACTCCGCGCTTCAGGAGAGCGAATTCGCCGACGAGCAAAACGGGTACACGGCCACGAAACATCAGCGGGAAGTCGGCACGGGCTACTTCGACGAAGTGAGCCAGATCATCTCGAGCGGGAAGTCCTCCACGCTCGCGCTGAACGAGTCGACCGAAGCCGAGCAGTTCTAGAAGGAGACCCGAAGTCAGGGACGCGGGGCGGGTTCGATGCCCCGCTCCCGCAGTCTGTCCTCCACGCTCGCGGGCGATCGCCGGCGGCGCGCAAGTCCTGCCTGGAGATGCGGAGAAGCCCGGGGCGCCATGCCCCGGGTTTTTCGTGTGCGGTAGACCGTTGCGGGCCGGGCACGCCTCTCGATCCGGCATTATGTCATCACCACAAGCTGTTGCAAACAAACAGACAAGAACGGTCTTCATAGGTTACGTGAAGACCTCCGGGGCAGGCGGCGCTCCCGGGTCCCGGCGTCCATTTCCGCGCTGGTCAGGGGCGTGCAGGAGGCATACATTGTAGGTTCCGCTGCCGAGCGACGGCGGCACGCAATCGGATACCGACGTGAGGAATCACGTGTCGAAGGAACGCGCTGCAATGACCGACTCGAAACGTATATCGAATCCCCGAACCCTCGCCCCGATTCTCCGCCCGCGCTCGGTCGCGGTGATCGGAGCTTCGACGCGCGCCGACTCGCTCGGCGGCACGATCTTCAAGAACCTGCTCGACTTCGGTTTCAACGGGCCTGTCTATCCGGTCAACAACCGGGCGTCGCACGTGCATTCGTG
>JABDJQ010000628.1 GCA_013002425.1 Gemmatimonadota bacterium | reverse complement strand
GCCAGTAGCTGTAGGAGAGCAGCGTGATCGTGCCCCCGACGCCCCCGATCACCGCGAGCAGCAGGCCGATCGATCCGTGCGGCACGCGCGGAATCGCAAGCCCGCGCATCAGGTCGCCCATCGGAACGCCCGCCTGCGCGAAGCTCGCCACGATCCCGACGAACATCATGCCGACGAACAGCTTCATCGCGTTCTCGAACAGCGTATAGCGGCCGAACCAGACGAAGACGACGGCCACGAGCGAATGAATCCATCCCCAGGCGATGTACGAAACGCCCGGAACGAGCGCGTGCGCGGCCAGGCCGCATGCGGAAATGAGCGCGCCCCCGACCACGAACGACCAGATGATCATATAAACGAGGAAATAGATGCCGACCGGACGGGCGAGGCGCGTGATCCAACCTTCGAGGATCGTGGTGCCGGTCGCGAGCTGCCAGCGCGCCACTCCTTCGGCCATTACGAACTTGAGCAGCGCGCCGAGAAGCGCCGCCCATACGACGACGAGTCCGAACCGCGACCCCGCGACCGCGGCGCTCACGATGTCGCCCGCGCCGACGCCCGTGGCCGCCACCGCGATCCCCGGACCGATTCTCGAAAGCAGTTTCGCACGGCTCATGCGCGCGATTATAGCAGGACCTGCTACGATGACGGCCGTCAGGCGGAGCGCGAGAGTGCGACAGGCGCGCCCGCCCCGCGCGAGGAGCGTTCATGTCCGATCACGACAATCGACATCCCGACACGGCCGAAGACCGCCGCGCCGGTCTCTGCGCGAGCTGCATGCACGCCCGCCTGATCGAAAGCGACCGCGGTTCGCGCTTTCTGCTCTGCGCACTGTCGCGCGCGGACTCCCGCTTTCGGAAGTATCCGACCCTCCCGGTCACTCTCTGCGCGGGCTACGAGAAATCTTGCTAGAATGGCGCGAACCGGAAACGACCGGGCGGGTTCGTACGTAGTGATTACGAACCCCGCGACGGAATTGACGATTTTCGACCAGGGGCACCGACCTAACCAGAGGCCAGAAGTGGCCTCGACGGCTTGGAGGATACTCATTTTGAATCGCATGCAACACTTTGCGCTTGCCGCGGCACTCATTACCGTGACAGCGCTGCCGGGAACGGCCGACGCCATCGTCAAGATCGGGGCGACCGGCGGATTTTCATTTTCGGATTTGAGCGACATCGAACTCGGGGATACAGAAACGACGTATGAAAGCAAAACCGGCTACGCGGTCGGCGGCTTCGCCCAGATCACGGCAGGGCCGATCGCGATCCGCCCCGGCCTCCTCTGGGTAAACGCGGGACCGCTCTACGAGGGGCTTGCCGCGAGCACGAGCATCGACTTCGACGACAGCTTCGACGTCACGTTCTTCGCGATCCCGGTCGACTTTCTCTACCGCATTCCGCTCGGCGTCGTGAGTCCCTATGTCGTTGCCGGGCCCGAGTTTCGTTTCAATACGACGAGCAGCAGCGACTTCGAGGACAACTTCAAGTCGAGCATCATGATGGGCGCGGTCGGCGCGGGCATCGAGTTCACGCTCCCGGGGTCCGGCCTCAGCATCGCGCCTGAACTGCGCTACGAATTCGATCTGAACGGCGTGCTCGAAGACGATTTCATGATCGGAGACACGGC
>JABDJQ010000626.1 GCA_013002425.1 Gemmatimonadota bacterium | reverse complement strand
GGGCGGGGGTTTGCGGGGCACGAAAAGAACGACATGGCGTACGTCGTCAGGCAGCGCCCCACGTACATCCTTCACTACACGTTCCTGCTTCCCGAGCCGACCTTTACGACCGGGCAGTTCAAGACGCCGTGGAATCCGGGGCTCGAGGAGTTGCTCCGGATGGAAGAGTTCGACAGGGAGTATCAGGCGGAGAGCGCGCCGATCGGCAAGATGCACTTTTTATACTTCAAGAGGAAAGATACGCAATGAGAATCCTGGGCGGGATGCTCGTCGCACTCGCGCTCGTGTTCGCGGGCGTCGTCTCCATGCGCGATATCGTGAGTACGGATCTGGGCGTGCACGTTCGGATCGGGGAACGGATTCTGACTGAAGCATCGGTGCCCGCGAACGATACGTTCAGTCACACGGCGCGCGGCAGGTCGGCAGGTGTCGATCAATGGGCCGGGAGCATTCTTCTATACCTGGTGGACGGCGCGTTCGGGCCGCAGGGCCTCGTTCTTCTTCGTGTGCTGCTCGTTCTCGCCACGTTCGGTGTTCTGCTGGCCGCCTCGCGGGGAAAGGAGACGTCCGAGTTCGGGTTCGCTCTTTTCGTCGTGCTCGGCGTGCTCGCGATCGCGCCGTTGCTGCTCGTTCGCCCGTTCCTGTTCAGCCTGTTCTTTCTCGCCGTTACCGCGTACCTGTTTCGATCGTACGGGGAAGGGAAGCGTGATTCGCTCTGGATCGTGCTCCTCGTCTTCGCGATCTGGTCGACGCTCGATTCCCGGTTTCTGTACGGACTGGCGCTCCTCGCCTGCTTCGTGATCGGGGAGGGGGCGGCCACGCGGTTCGCGGCGCTTTCGGGGTTCGAGAAACCGATGACGGCGGGACGGTGGCGCCACATGGCTCTCGTGCTGGTGCTCGCGACGGCGATTCCGCTTCTCCTGGCGCAGTGGATGCTCCCCGGCGGAGCACCCGCCCTGTTCGCGACGCTTCAGTACCCGGGCCATCCTTTCTTCTCCGCCGTCATCGACGAATATCAGCCGGCCGATTTCGTGAGGGATCGCGCCTTCTTCGTTCTCTTCGGACTGGCGCTCGCCGGGGTGATTACCCGGAGCCTCCGGCGGCGCGGTTTCGACCTCGCGAACGGGCTCGCGCTTCTTCTGTTCGGGTTGCTTGCGCTTCGCACGATCAGTTTCATCCCGCTGTTCGTGGTGATCTGCCTGCCGCTCGCGACCCGTGAGTCGTCCTTCTGGCTCGATCGATGGCTGCGCGGCCGATCCGCAGTCGGCGCCGCTCTTTCCCTCGCGGGAATCGCGGGACTCGTGTGGCTCGGACTCTGGTGGCGCGGGCACGATCCGCTCCACGGGCGGGGGCTCGACGAGCGGATCTATCCGCTCCAGGCATTTCGATTCATGGAGGAGTACGACATCCCGGGACCGCTCTTTCATGCCGAGCAATACGGAGGCCCGCTCCTCTGGTACTTCGGAAACACACGCCCCGTATTCATCGACGGGCGCCTCGGCGTATTCGACGAGGCATTTCGCAGGGAAGCTTACTTCGCAATTCTCGGGGGCGCTCCCGGCTGGGAGCATCAACTGGATCACTTCGGGATCAACACGCTGCTTCTGCGTCGCGGCAACGCGGCGGGACGCGACAGAATCGGATCGCTCGCCCGCGAAAGCGACGCGTGGACCCTCGCCTATTTCGACGATGTCGCGATGATGTATGTGCGCCGGAGCGCGGTTGCGGGAAGAGACGACCTCGTGAATCTCGACATGCTCGATCCCGAACTCGATATCACTCCGACAAGCGTGCAGCAGGAACTCGCGATGTGGCAGACGCTCGAGGCGTGGATTCCCGTGAGGAAGTCGGCGCGCGCCTACGAGATCGCGTGGAAACTGCTCGCCCATCGCGAAGACTGGTGGCAGATCGCGACAACGAGCGGGCTGGCTTCGATCGTGACGCCTGAAACCGCTCCGTTCTTCTATGGTCTGCGCGGAGACGCGCGTTTTTCGCTACGGCGATTCGTGTGGGCCGGCAGCGACTGGATGAAATCCGGAAGCCTCGCCGCCCGGAGCGCGATCGGACTCTTCTCGTTCCTCGATGATCGAAGTGTGAATGACATGGCCATTGGAATCGAAGATCGTCCGCGCGAGTACGCGAGGCTGGCGTCGCTGCTTCTGAACGCGGACGAAAGCGTTGCCGCCGCCGATCTCTTTCGCGAGGCGTACGCCATCACGCGCTCCCCGTACGACGCGAACGGGATCGCCTGGGCCCTGCTCGAAGCGGGGATTGCAGGTGACGAAGCTCTCGTGCTGGCGCAGGAGGCGGCAGCGGCGGAGCCCGGTAACGGGTGGTTTCGCGGTACGCTCGGCCGGGCTCTGGCCGCCGCGGGGAGGGAAGCAGAGGCGGAAGCGGAACTCGTCCGCGCCACGCAGTTGATTCCGGCGGACGACTACATGGCTCGAAGCAAGGCGCATGCCCGGCTCGCGCTCCACTACAGTACCCAGGGCGGTCGCGAAGCCGACGTCGTGAAGGCGGGGATCGAGGCGCTGCTCGTGGATGCCAAGACCTGGCTGCGTACCGATGTCGTGCGCGCCGTGATGAACGCGGGCGGAGAGTCCGAACTCGACCGGATCATGGAACAGCTCTGCTACGACCTCGGTCTCGGCACGCATATGGGACCCGAGCACGCGCACATGGGGCACGGGGACATGCCCGCGGAACTGAAGTACCGTCTGCTGACCGATGCGGGTTTCGATCCGCCGTTTCCCGAAGCGCCGGCGCACGGCGGACACTGACCCCGCCTTGCGGCGCGCCCCCAAAACAGCTACCCATTGACCACAATCCGCCCCTCTCATGGTGACTGACGTGCAGCAGCCCGAATTCATACGCGGCCGGGCTTCGTGGCCCGATCCGCAGGGAACACCCGCCGACCACGGTGCCGAATCCGGCG